>NZ_JBSICA010000016.1:0-131315 GCF_058245595.1 Pseudomonas sp. UF-293
TTCGCCATGGCCGGGTTCGGCGGTGCAGTAATGACCGGTTTGGCTGGTTTCACTGCAATGGCAACCACAGCGCTCGGATCGGAGCCTACCCCGTCCACGGTCTGCACAACGTTGATTCGGGTGATGCCCACAGACCAGTTCGCTGTTGGCGTGAAACTGCGAGTGCTGCCATTACCGGTGAAACGGCCATCCACCAATGCGCCTCCGTCGGTGGACATCTGCAGCGTGACGGTACCTGTGGTCGCCACTCCGGTTATGGTCAGCACCTGATTCGCCATGGCCGGGTTCGGCGGTGCAGTAATGACCGGTTTGGCTGGTTTCACTGCAATGGCAACCACAGCGCTCGGCTCAGAGATTGCATCGCCCACAATCTGGACACTTGTTACATGGGTGGTACCATTCGCCCAGTTCTTTGCTGGTTTAAAAATACGAGTGCTGCCATCACCAGTGAAAGTGCCATCCACGGGTGTTTCAAAATCATTAAGTATCCGCAGGGTGACCGGACGCCCTGTCGTCACGCCTGTAATAGTCAGTGCCTGATTCGCCATGGCCGGGTTCGGTGGCGGAGTGATCGAAAGCCGGGGCGGGCTTATAACTAATGGTACGATCGCACTCCAATCTGAATATTCGCCAGTATTTGGGCCCGACTGCCGCGCTGAAAAACGGTGTTTACCTATTGGCAATGCGGTGATCCTGGAAACAGACCAATAACCATGCGCCCCAACAGTCGTTATCAACGGGTCGTTAGGCACCTCCTCCACACACCAAACTTCAAGCCTAGCGCCCACTAACCCACCGCGACCCTCTATGAAAAGTTCATCACCATCATAAGTAATGGGCCGAATTTGCGGCGCGAACAGCACCGCGAAGATGACGGTAGGCGCATAAGGGGACGTCAAAAGCGAGAGTTGTTGTGTAGCCGTCATAAAAAATGGGTCCGCCATCAGCAAAGAATGCTCTAAACGCACACTCCACGTCTTATTTTCCTTCACCGATGTCGTCGCCAACACTACCGAGCCGACATTATGCTCATATAATTTAACCTCGGCTCCAGCCAAGCCTGTTCCGCTGATTACAGGCCTGGATTCCCATACAACTGTTGGATTCTGGATCGTGGGCGGTGGAATAAAAAGATATTCAACTGGCTTCGCCAGCTCATCCTCAAACGGCACATCACATATGCACTTGAAGCTAACAGAGACATGCGCTCCATCACTGGCGACAGCCCCCCCTCCGCTTATGTTATGCCATCTACCATCTTGAATCGCAGTTCCAGCTAACTCTATTATCTGCGACGCATTATCTGAGGTTAGCAAAAGCACTATATCACCTGAACTTCGTCCATTATTGCCTATGGCATAACGCCTCGCGTGACAAGTGAAAAGAGTGCCAGAAATGTCCCACGAATATTCCACGTGCAAAAGTGCCTGACATCCGCGAGATGTCCTGGCCTCCAGAGTCATACTTCCTGACGATTCGATAAAGTCTTCTCCTTCGACAACATCGACATAGTTTGGCGACGCTTCGATACCGTCAAAGCCAATTAATGAATTCTCCGACAGCCGAACAAACCCATACTTATCGCCATCTTCTTCATCAATCATCGCATTTCCCTTTTTCGAAGAAAAATTGAAGGACTCGGCATCGATATCAAATGAACTTACGTTAAAACTTCACCGCGAATACCTAGCCTTACCGTATTGAAACAATACATTTTCGCCAACTGTCAGAACTGACAGTTAATTATACAAAAACGAAGTAACCAGCCTGAGCAACCAATAATTCAGCTATAAAACATCTAGAGCTAACCACCGCATTATTTTTAATACGTAAGAATTAAACGCTATTAAAACTCAGCGGAAATCAAAAATTGTTCTCAACAAACCTCGCTTACCTGTCAGAGTTGACAGGTTACGCCCCTCCCGTTTTCCATTAGCTTGATCCTGCCAGGCATTACTTCAATGCCGCCCCATCTGGTAGGAGTTCAACTGTCATGGCCGACGACACCCCCTCGCTGTTAAACGCCCTCATCAAGTTCGACGCTCCATTGAAAAAAGGCCGCAGCGACTTCCCCACAGCCATGCAACAAATGGGCTTCACGTCGGTTTTCGATATCGTGCGTTTATCCAAACCGGCGTTCGCTCGCCAGCTCGCCCGGTACAGCGACGCCGATGCCGACCTGGCCTACGACAATGCGTCGAAGTATGCGGCGCTGATCTCACGCTTGTTCCGCGAACACCAGACCTCTTCCGGCGCGTCTGCACAACTTGCTCATCGCAGTGGTATTCGTGCACTGGTACCGCAAGGCGCGACCTATCAACGACTGTTCAATGAGAACTGGGACGAGTTCGCCAAGGTCGGGGTCATTGCTGCCAACGACAGTGCCGTGGCCTATCTGGATGCACTGCGAAGATTTTCCCGGCAGTTGGAGGAGACCAGTAAAGATCCCGCGCGACTGCTGATGGATGAGCGCCGTCGTGATTTGAAAGACCTGTTGATCACCCGGGAAAGTACTTTTACCCCAAGGCCAATGCTGGAAATTGTCACGCAGGTGCTGGAGAGTCACTTGCGCACTCATCTGGATAGCAGTCCCGCCGACAAGAGCAAATCCACCCACCAGGTACTGGCCGAACGGCGCTATCCGTTCGAACTGCCCTACAACTTCTATCATCACCAGTGCCAACTAGGGCTGGCCGATAAAAAGCCGCGTCTGGGCGAACTGAACTATCGGGCCAGTCTGTTGCTCCCGATAAAAGAGAAGGCAAGCAACGACTACGGCCAGTTACAGCAACCGCCGCTACAGGCCCAGCAGCTGATGTGCGGGTTGAGTCCGCAACAACAGCAATTGCTGATCGAACCTCCGGTATTCAGCCATTTTTATCTGACCCGCAGTGATCTGCTCGAAGGCTGGCAAAGCCCACTGACCGCGTATCTGCGCCCGTATACCACGCCGAGCAAGTGTTACTTGCTGCCGTCGGGGCAGCCTGATGGGGTGGCCGCGAATCCGTTGGCGGATGGGCCAACAGTTGCAGAGGGGGGCAAAACCGTTGTCTCGCTGACGTTTCGTAAAGAAGACAAGACCGAACCGGCCAGTATCGGTCTGAACTCCAGCACCTTGCCCGGGGCTGGATGGCTGGTCAATCGCCTGCACGCTGCAGGCCACTCCATCAGAGTGAACTTCAAGGCTGATGACCTTCCAACGCCGACCGAGCAGGGCTACACCGCCAGATTCGATCTGATTACCGCCACCGGAACCACCGAAAAACCAGTCCATCTGGCCAGACAACGCTTCGCCTTTACCCTGGATGACCATTACACCCTCACAACCACCGAGCAGGATTTCTTCAGAAAAGCCTATGGCATCGAAGTCACCGGCGGTTCGCCTGTGTGGCAACTGATTCTGCTGACCGACTTCATGCAACACACCGGCCTGAACGCCGGACAGGTCGAGCAGCTTGTGGCCCGCCGCAGCTACGCAGGGCGCATGTCGCCCAACTGTCCATACCTGCATCCAACGCCCAACACAGTTGCACGTCGCAGTGTTACCAGGGAGGTTGTCGAGTTTCCTCATCCAAACCTTTACGGCGCCTGTTACGTCAATGGTACCGGCCCCGGCGCCGATCCGGACGGGAGCGAGCCGGATCCGCCATCTGAAACAGTCCTGCGTGACGAATCAGACACCGCCATAGGCCTGGACCAGATCGAATCGGGCGACAGCAAGCAATGGCGCCTGAGCAAAACCTCACTTGATCGTCTTGATCGCCTGCAACGGATGATTCGCCTGCAACGCTGGACCGGCATTCCTTTCGCCAGACTCGACACTTTGATCATCAGTGCCATCCGCGCTGAGGGTGAGGCAAACCTTGGCATGGAACTCAACGAAAACACCCTGCGTGCCTTGGGCGTCTATCGTTACCTGAGCCAGCGCTACAGCATCGAACCTGAAGAGTTCGCGGCGCTGATGCACGACCTCAGTCCCTATGCCAGCGGCAAGGACGCGGTGCCGATGTTCGATCAGGTGTTCAACCGCGTGCAGTTGTTCGACACACCGCTGATTCTCGATCAGACGCCCATCGATTTGGCCGCCCCCGATGCCGCGACGCAGAAAACCCTGCTGCAAGTCTGCGCCGGGCTCGGTGTGCAACCGACCGAAGACGCGCTGTTGTTGATTGCCCGTCAGACCGAAAAGCACCTGGGCACGCTCAAGCGCGACTTGCCCACCGTCTCCTCGCTCTACCGCCAGGCCCGGATTGCCCGGCTGTTCGGCCACTCGGTGGAAGATTTGCTGGGGCTGGCGGGACTTCTCGGCGGCTCGTCGTACAAAACCGTACTGGCCAGCGGTGGCTTGAATACACCGACTGCCGAAGCAAAACCGGACATCCTCGATGTGCTGATGCAACTGGATTGGGCGTTTGACTGGCTCAAGGATAGCCAACAGACCGTGCCCCAGTTACAGCAACGCCTGGGTAACGATGCGTTGGTAACTGCCGAAGCGTTGCAGAGCGAACATCAAATCAGACTGACTGGGCAAACGCCGCTGCCCGATGAGCTGCTCGCGCGCCTGAAGAAGTTACAGGACGACACGCGGCAAAGCCTTGTGACCGAGGCGCAAGTCACCGCGCTGGGTCTGCCGCTGCAGACCGATGGCAAACGCAAGCAAGCAAGAATCGACTGGTTCCGGCTGCTGGTCGAACACGAGCTGATCAGTGCTGATGGCCTGCTGTCCGGCCTTGATCATCCGCTGACGCTGGTGGATGAAAGCGCTGTCTGGTTGCGGACCGATGTGGATCAGGCACTCAAACTTCTCGAACTGTCTCCACAGGTGAAAGCCGCTTGCGCAGACAAAATCATCAAGTTCCTGCTCGAGGTACACGACCGCCAGGCGCAGTTGCTCGAAGGGCTGTTTCATGAAGCCGCCAAGCTGGCGCCGGATTGCTGTCGGGCGGTAATCCACTGGGCGTGGTCCTCGACCTACAACATCTTGCTGCAAGCGCTCGATGGCCCAGCGCCCTCCCCGGCGCTGATCGAGGTCTATCAACGGGTAGCTCGCCACGCCGAGATCGCCAGACAATTACGTTTGAGCAATAGCGCGCTGCGCCTGTTTTTAGTCAATCCCGCGTGGCTGGGAGGTTCGGAATACGAAGGCAGTAACAGCCAGCCCTCGCTTTCCGATCTCTACCTGCTCGAACGTTTCAGTCACTGGTTTCACAGTCAGAGCCAGTCTGAAGACAGTGTCTTGAGCTATTTCAGCTGCGCCAATCCGCCCAAGCCGCAATTGAAAAACAAGGCCCTGCGCCAGCTCGCCAGCGAAACGGCCAACGCTGCCCTCGCGCGTTTGCTGGAGTGGCCGGAGGCGGAAATTGCCGAGCTGACCAGCACCCTCCCCGCTGAACGCGCGACTTCCATGGCCCACGTCGACTGGGTACGTCGTTGCCAGGCCGCTTGCACGGCGAGCGGCCTGTCAGCCAAGACGCTGTTGCAAGCCACAGCATTGGATGAGGCAAGCGATCTGCTGGCCTGGAAGGTCGTCGGTGAGGCGGTCATGGCGACCCACTCTGCTCCTGACGTTTCACGTGACAACGCATAAGGAACGATCATGACTACTGCCTTCGACGCCCCGCTCAACGAGGCATTGCGTGACGCGATGCTGGCCCTGTACCTGCACGAAGCCGTACCCAACGATCCTTACCTGATCGAGCACGAGCTGGCCCACAGCATCAAGACCGCCAACGATCTTTATGAATTCTGGTTGCTGGATGTACTGGTCAGCCAGGATGTGCCGACCAGTCCGGTGGCCTGTGCCATTGCCAGCTATCAGCAGCTGATCAACAGCATGATGCTCAACCTGGAACCCGGTTACAGCGATAGCAGCTTTACCCCACTGCAAGTCAAGACCTGGCGCGACGGCCTTGATCGCTACCCGATCTGGGCTGCCCTCCAGCAGTTGCGGACCTTCCCGGATATCTATCTGGACCCGACCCTGCGCCTGAGCAGGACCGCCAGTTTCGAGCAACTGGAAAATGACCTCAACCAGGCGCAGATTCAGCCCGAAACCGTACAGACAGCCGTGCTGGCTTACCTTGCCAGGTTCGAAGAAATCGCCAACCTGAAAATCTGCAATGGCTACATCGATGGCGAAGACTTTGCCAACAGCATCTATTACTTCATCGGCAAATCCCCCGCCGAAAACGCTTGGTACTGGCGCTCACTCGACATGTCCCAGCGCGCGGTAAAAGTGCCAGCGAGTGCGTCAGGCGAAACCCCGGCCAAATATGACAAGCCGCAACCCAATGCCTGGTCGGATTGGCAAAGAGCCAACGTACCCATTTCGGAAAAAGCGCTTGAACACACCGTTCGCCCGTGCTGGTTCAACAACCGTCTGTTCGTGATCTGGGCCGAGGTGGAACTTCAGGATGCAGATGCCATTGCCGAAGGAGCACGAGCGCAAACCGTCAGGCTGTATCCACGGTTCCGGTTGTATGCCAGCTACAAGAAATACGACGACACCTGGAGCACGCCTCGTGTCTATATCGAGCGTTATTGCCAGACAGACGATCTGGTCGCAAAACCACTGGAAGAGATAGAACGGGAGACGCAGACGATTGCGGTATACGACCATTCGACATCACCGGAATCGATGTTTTTGGCGCTTTACAGCGGCTATGAAGCCGCTGAGGGTGATAACACGGGTGACAAGGACACTTATGACTTTTTAAGAACCTTGCGGATCGACAAGAATTTCCATGTGTCATCGCTCTATCCGGCGGGAGGCTGGGTTCCTGCGCCATCATCTTTGGGCACAGCGCCAATCGACACGAAGGACGACAAAAGCAGGGGACATGTTTTGCTGATTGGCCACATTTTCGCCAGTCAGGAACAGAATGCCCGGCGACTTCAATACTGGCTTCCAAATGGGATTTTACAGTTTGGCGGCGTCGAACACCCGGACACCTATCCAGCGTCAGAAAACTGGAACTTCAGCGGCTGGCAGCCTCGCATCCAGCAAAGCAACAAAGACCAGGAACTGGTGTATGACAAGGGCAGTTCCACTATCAACCTGACATTGAAGCTGAACGAAGAATTCAACGAGACGCGCACCCTGGAGATCTCTATCAAAGACAGGACCAATCCTGATCTTGAGCTTTTCAAGTTGAAACTGGTGATCAACGAATCCAGCTTCCACGACCGACGCTACACATTGCTCCAAGGATCGACCATTACGCCAGGCACAGACTGGCTGGACCGGCAAGATGCGACACACATGTTCACCGACAGCAGGGGCAGAAAGAACCTGATCATCGACGGCTCAGGCGGCGACACTTTTGCCTTGCCTGCCACAAAAAGGGGCGACGCCGCGTCACTCACGGGAAAACGCCTCTACAAGCAGATGCTGGAAGAGCTGATGGTCGGGGGGTCGCCAATCCATATCACGGAATGCAGAACCTACTCGGGTGGATGGCATTCATTGCTCCTCCATAACACCTTGGGCGTGGAACAGATCGGGCCTTATTTTTACAAGCAGTTCATCGCTCACCCGCTGCAGGTGAGCGAAGTCACGCCCGAACATTTTGAGCAAATGCGCACGCTGAAAGAATCTGGCCTTGTCAGTCGATTGGCGAAGGATGCCGAGCTGTCTTATACGTTCTCGATCGATCAGACGACTTACCAGCCAGATGGCTGGCCTGTTACATGGCCAGACAAGAAAGAGGACATCGCAATTCCGCTTATTTACGGGGTCCTGATTTATAAATGGCATTGGACTGGAGTGGCGCTTGCCGGCGGAGCCCTGAGGGCGTTGTCCATCAGTTGGAGCGAAGAAACAGGAACAACGGTGCAAATTGCTCCGAGCATCGACAGCGTGCTGGACCCGACTCAGGGTGACAGCCCGTCCCTGGGCAAGGCTCAGTTCATCGACTTTACCAATTCAAGCATTCAGCACAGCGATGCTGAAGCAGAAGTCGCGCGCGCGCCCATCCGCATGAACACCGTTTTCGCCAGGCAACTGATCAATCGTGCCGAAAGCGGCATGGATACACTGCTGAGCTGGGACAGTCAGCATATGAAAGAACCTCCTATTCCCGACGACCTCGGCGCACAGCCGATGGATTTCTCCGGCGCTTACTACCTGTATTTCCTCGAGCTGTTCCTGTATTTGCCATGGCTGGTGGCCTACCGCTTGAACGAAGAACAGCAGTACGACGAGGCGAAACGGTGGCTGGCGTATCTGTATGACCCGACACGACAGAGCGCCGCCCCCGGCCATCCCGGTTATTGGCAGGCCGTGCCGTTGGTAGAACCCGTGTCACCCGAGCCCGGTCTTGCCACGTTGCACCCGGAAGACCCGCATCAGATTGCCCTGAGCTTTCCGGTGCACTTTCGCAAGGCACTGTGGAAACTGTTTATCGAAATCGAGAGCCGCCAGGCCGATCTGGCTTACGCGGAGCTGACCCCGGACGGACTGGCCGACGCCAAGTTGCGCTACGTTCACATCATGGATCTGCTGGGGCCGCGCCCGGATGTGCGCCAGGTCGACGATTGGTTGCCGATCACGCTCGACGAGTTGAGTTCGTCGAAGAATGCGCAATTGCGTGAATTCGAACTGCGCCTGATCGCCGCACAACAGGAGCTGCAACAACAGCCACCATTGCGAATTGGCAGGGCACCGGCTTCGCAGGCAGCCCCCCTGCTGTGCCTGCGACCTGATGGCGATGATTCGTTCCTGACAAGCGTCGACAATGCGTATTTCCGTCGCCCCTTCAACCCCGAACTGATCATGCACTGGGAACGTGCCGAGAGCCGCTTGTACAACTTGCGGCATAACCTCGACATGGCCGGCACTGCGCTGAACCTGCCGTTGTTCGCTACGCCGCTGGACCCGCGCGCGCTGCTGGCCGCGTGGGGCCAGGGACTGTCCGGTGCGGCGCTGAACCGCTTGTTGAACCCGCAGATTCCCCACTGCCGCTACAGTTTCATGAGCGCTCTGGCGCAGAGCGCGGCGGAAGCTGCGACCCAGTTGGGCGCGACAATCCTTTCGCTGATCGAACGCAAGGAGCAGGCGCAATACTTGGAGTTGCAACAGCAACAGGCGTGGAATTTGGCGAAGGCGGCTGTGGAGATACAGGTTCAGGCCGCGAAGATTGATGAAAAAAACAAGGAGGCGTTGCTGGCGAGTCAGGACGTCATTGCCGGGCGTGTCGTTTATTACGAGGAATTGCTGAAAGAAGGTGTCAGCTCCTTGGAAATCGGCGCGGGAGCCGCTTACCTGATAGGGAATCTTGCACAGACTGGAGCCACCGTCGCCCAGGGAATCGGCCACGCTCTAACAACAGCACCTAACATATTTGGTATGTCGTTCGGTGGTGCACGCCTGGAGGGTGCTGCTTTTGGTGCTGCATCCCATATGCAAATGGGTTCAACACTCGCCTTCGGTGCAGGCCAGACCATGGACCGCATCGAACAATACCGGCGTCGCTCTCAGGAATGGACGCAGGCCCGCGACCAGGCAAAACTCGAAGCCGAACAAATCAAAGCCCAGCTCGCCGTCTACGACGAACAACACAAAGCCACCCAGCTGCAACTGCGTCAGGCGCAAACCGCGCTCAACCAGGCCAAGGCCACCCACGATTTTCTGCTGAGCAGCAATCGCTTCAGCCGCTCGCAGACCTACGACTGGCTCAACAGCAAATTCGCCGGTTTCTACCACACTGCCTTCACCACCGCACAATCGCTGTGCCAGGCCGCCGAGGCCTGCTGGCAATACGAAATGGGCGACTTCACGCAAACCTTCATCCGTCCCGGCGCGTGGAATGCCACCTACCGCGGCCTCGGTGCCGGGGAAGAATTGAAGATGAGCCTGCAACAGATGCACAGCCAGTACGTGCAACAAAACCGCCGCGATCTGGAAATCAGGAAAACCCTGTCGCTCAAGGACTTGCAGGCCAGGGACCCGAGTTCAACCATCAATAAATCGTGGGCAGAGATCAAAACATCGCTGCTGGACAACGGCACGTGTGAGTTCGAACTGACACAGAAAATGTTCGACGATGATTACGCCGGGCAGAATCATTACCTGCGTCGAATCAAGACGATCAGCGTGACGCTGCCGACCATCCTCGGGCCCTATCAAGATATCCGCGCAGTGCTGAAACAGACCTATAGCAAGGTCGAAATGGCTGCCACAGTCGACAGCAGTGTCAAAGAAAACCTTCGATCCAGTCAGCAGATTGCCCTGTCGACATCGCTGGAAGACAACGGCATGTTCCAGCTCAACTTCCAGGATGAACGCTACCTGCCGTTCGAGTACACAGGGGCTATTTCACGCTGGATCCTGACCTTCCCCGAGGGCCAGGACGACATCCTTCAGCGCCTCCACAACGTCATCGTGCATGTGTATTACACCGCTCGATGCGAAGGCGGCTCGCTATGAACGGACAACAGGCGCCACAACAGCAGTCGACAATACAAATCAACACCCCGAGCCTGCCCAAGGGCGGCGGCGCCATTCAGAGCATCGGTAAAGGATCGGCCGGCGTAGGCACCCGGGGCACCGCCTCGCTGGAACTACCATTGCCGATTTCCCCGGGGCGCGGTTTTGCCCCGGCGCTGGGTCTCGGTTACAGCAGTGGCACGGGCAACAGCCCCTGCGGGATCGGCTGGCAATTGACGGTGAATGCCATCACTTTGCGCACCGTCAAAGGGGTGCCGATGTATGACGGTACCGACCAGGTGGTCGGGCCAGACGGCGATGTATGGATGCCCGAGCGAAAGGAAAGCGACGGCGCGCTGATTGCGCGCAGCGCATCGAGCTACAACGGCCTGACCCTGCCGCAAACCTATGACGTGGTACGCCACTGGCCACGGGTCGAGGGGGCATTTTCCTTGATCGAGCATTGGTCGAATACGGCAGACAAGGCCGGTTTCTGGCTGATTCACGGTGCAGACGGCAGCCTGCACATCTATGGCACCACCGCCAATTCACGCCGGGCCGACCCGAACGCCCCGCAGCGTGTCGGCGTCTGGCTGATCGAGGAAAGCCTCAATACACGCGGAGAGCACATCGTCTACGAATATAAAGCGGAAACCGAGCTACCGGTGCCTCCGCAATATCGGGACTATCGCGCTCAGCGCTATCTCGGCTGCGTGCGCTATGGCAACGAAAAGGCTTACCCGCACCTCTACGCCTGGGACACCGGCAGCTGGCAGAAGCAACATTGGCACTTTCATCTGCTGTTCGACTATGGCGAGCGCAGCACCGATCTGGAACAGGTGCCGACTTACGCCGAACAACATCCGTGGCCTGAACGCAGCGACCCCTTCTGGATCTACGCCTACGGTTTCGAATCAGGCACCCGGCGTCTGTGCCGACAAGTGCTGATGTTTCATCATTTCCCCAAGGAACTGGGGCCTGATCCCGTACTGGTTCAGCGCGTGCTGCTGCAATACCGCACCTGTCCGTTGGGCTACAACCACCTGATTGCGGCTCATCAGCAAGCTTTCGACGGACTCGACCAGATTGAAAACCGACCGCCGACGGAGTTCAGCTACAACGCATTCGACCTCGCCTCGAAGCCGCAAGGCTGGACGGAGTTCCCCGACACGCCCGGCCTCAACGACGGCCAGCAATACCAAATGGTCGATCTGTACGGTGAAGGGCTGGCAGGCATCCTGTGTCGCTATGACCAAGCCTGGTATTACCGCGAGCCGTTGCGCGGCGAAGCCGGCAGCGACGACGTCAGCTACAGCGACTGGCAACGCCTTGATCATGTGCCGCCTGCCGACCGTGGCAAACCCGTGCGCCGGTCCCTCACTGACCTGACCGGCGACGGCAAGCTCGACTGGGTCGTCGCCACGCCGGGCATGTGCGGATTTTTCACTCTCGACCCGGATCGCAACTGGTCTGGTTTCGTGAGCTTCGACGCGTTTCCCAGTGAATTCTTCCATCCGATGGCGCAAATGAGCGATCTGGTAGGCGACGGTCTCAGCGACCTGACGCTGATCGGCCCGCGCAGTGTTCGTTTGTACGCCAACCGGCGCACGACGGGTTTTGCCGAAGCCATCGATGTACTCCGCGATGAGAAAAACGCCGCTGGCGATGTCGATGAGCTGCCCGTGCTCAGCAACTCTGCGACCGAAGTCGTCGCGTTCGCCGATGTGCTCGGCAGCGGCCAGCAACATCTGGTGCGCATTCGTCATGACGAGGTCAAATGCTGGCCGAATCTTGGCCGTGGCCGCTTTGGCAAGGGCTTCGTACTGTGCGCCCTGCCCTTCGCCTATAGCGAATTCAACGCGTCCCAGCTCTTGCTCGCTGACCTCGACGGTTCCGGTGCTGCCGACCTGATCTATCTGGAAAGCGAGCGCCTGCGTGTGTTCATGAACCATGCGGGCAGCGGCTTCCAGCAGACCTCCGTCGATCTCGCCTGGCCTGAGGGCCTTTCCTACGATCCGCTGTGGCAGGTCAGCAGCGCCGATCTGCAAGGCCTGGGTTGCTCCAGCCTGATCGTGACGCTACCCCACATGTCGCCACGGCACTGGCGCTACGACTTTGTCAAAGCCAAGCCGTATCTGCTCAACCGCAGTTGCAACAACATGGGCGCCAGTACGGGCGTGAACTACCGCAGCTCCGCCCAGGAATGGCTGGACGAAAAACGTGAGTTGCAGGCTACCGGTGTCACCAGACCGGCGTCCGCCCTGCCCATGGCTATGCACCTGGTAAGCGAGCAGACCCAGTGCGACGAGATCACTGGCACCGCCTTGAAGCAGACCTTCAAATACCGGGGCGGTTACTACGACCGTTGCGAGCGCGAGTTCCGTGGTTTTCGCCTGCTCCTGCAAAGTGACACCGAAGCGTCGGCGGCCGCGCGTGCGACGGCAGGGTTCACCGCACCGATCCTCAGCAAGACCTGGTTCCACACCGGCGAAATCATCGACGCGTCAAGGGCCGGGTACTACACCCGTGACGCTGACGCGGTCGATCTCGGATCAACGCTGCTGCAGAACTACCACTTCAATGATCGCCTCGCGCAGCCCTTGACCGAAGTCGATGACGACAGCGCCCGGGAGATCGCCCGCACGCTGAGCGGCCGGGTCATGCGCTCGGAAATCTTCGCGGCCGATGACGATCCAGCGAGCGCCGTGCCCTACGTGGTTCAGGAGCATCGCTACGGCGCGCGGGTGCTGCGCCCGAAGGGCAAACACCAGCCTTACGCGGTGATACTGCCCCTGGACGTAGAATCCATCAGTTACCAATACGAGCCCACCATCGCCGATGATCCGTTGTGCCAGCACCAGTTGAATCTGAAATGGGACCCATACGGGACCGTGGAGCATGCCTTCAGCGTGAACTACGCACGCCGCAAAACCAGCAGCGATACACCGCCGTTTGCCGACGAGCATCAGCAGAAGTGGTGGAAAGATGCTCATGACGATGCGCAGCAAAAATGGTATTTGACGCAAGTCCGCTCCGAGCCGATTCATCTGCCGAATGAAGAGGCATGGCGCCTTGGATTGGCCTGTCGCCAGCGCAGCAATGCACTGGTGCTGGATAAAACCGCATTGAGCCGCGAAACCGTCACCCATGAGCACTTTCTGTTGCTAAGCGAGGACAGTGGCGAATGGGCGCAGCAAGCGCGGTTGTCGGCATTGTCGTTGCAGCGCTACATCGACCCTCGCAGCGGCACAACCCTGGAACCGGGCGAGGCGACTTTCGAGGGATTGCCTGCCTGTCTGGAGACGGCCGAACTGGACGCCGTCGCCCTTGGCGCATACGACAAACTCGCGGTGGATGGCAGCATGCCCTTCAACCTGAAAGAAAAACTCGAATCGCCGGAGGTGGGTTACCACATCATGTCGCTGTTTTTGCCGGCGGTGAAAGAAGACCCGCCAGCCGACCCCGACGACGCAAAAAACTACCTGTGGTCGGTGCACCGAGGCTTCCCCATCTACCACTCGCTCGACGGTTTTTTTAACGTACAGAAATACCGCGAAACTCGCAGTCACGGCGAGACGCTGATCACCTATGACGCGTATTGGTGTCTGACAACCGCCGTGACCTTGCCCGACGGTTGCACGACCCGCAGCCTCGATGTGGACTATCGCACCTTCCTTCCTGCGACCATCGAAGACGCCAACCGCAACCGGCAAGAAGCGCGTTATAACGCCTTCGGTGAACCGTTGGTAAGCAGTTTCCATGGCACCGAATTGGGCGAACCGGTGGGGTTTGATGCACTGGAGACTTACATCCCGCCCGAGGACCGCGACCCGGCAATCGCCATCGACTATCCGAGGCAGGCCATCGGCAATTTCGCCAGTGTCAGCTTTTGGGACACTTTCAGCTGGATGGGTCGCGTCTCCCGCACCTCCCCGCCCTCCCCGGACTGGTGGGCCTGGGCGCTGAACCAGGGTTTCATTCTGCCCGACGGGCACCTCTGCGACCGCGCCCGTCAACATCTTGAAGACCTGGAAAAGCCCGACGCCAACGAAATACTGCTCCAGCAACAAATCGACGCGGCCCAGCAAGAGCCGGTGTACGCCGTCACACTGCTGGCTGACCGCTATCCTGGCGATCCGCAGATGCAAGTGCGGACCCGCATCGTCTGCCTGGACGGCTTTGGCCGCCCCCTGCAGACCAAACATGAGGTCCCGCCGGGCCTGGCGTGGCAAGTCAATGACAACGGCGAACTGGTCCTCGACGACGATGGCAAGCCGATAGACGTCGAGGCCAAGCGACGCTGGCGGGTCAGCGAACCGGTGGAATACAACAACAAAGGCCAAACGGTACGGATTTACCGGCCCTACTTCGCCGATCAACCGCGTTACATCAACGACCGCTCGATGCGTCAGCATGCCTTCCACGACCAACAGTTCTACGATGCGGCGGGCCGTCCGACCGAAACCGTGCTGGCCAAGCAAATGCTGCAAGGCAACCCGCCGACGCTCAAACCTTTGCGCCGGGAAGTCTGGTACTGGATCTGGTGTAACGTCGCCTTCGACGAAAACGACCTGTTCGAGCCCCCACCGGAACAGCGGCGCCGTAACTGGTGGACATGAACATCCATGCGCGCACCCCCGACCTGGTAGCCATCGACAGCCGTGGCCTGCCGGTGCGGCGGATTGCCTATTGGCGCGATAACGGCAGCGAACCCGAGGCGCGCATAACTGCCCGTCAGCATGATGCTGCCGGGCGACTGGTGGCGCAGCACGATCCCCGGTTGTTCACCGATGCATCAGCCCCTGCCAACCTCACTACGGTCTATTCACTGACCGCTCAGGTGCTGAGCACCGTCAGCGTTGACGCCGGATGGCGCGCGAGCCTGTGGGGCGAGGCGCGTCAAGCGCTGCACGGTTGGGATGGCCGTCGCAGCCAGCGCAGAATCGAGTACGACGAACAGTTGCGGCCACTGGCTGTGTTCGAACACGCCGCCGATGGCGAACCTTTGTGCGCCGAGCGTTATGGTTATGCCGGCAGCGATTCGGCGTTCGCCACGCGTAACCAGTGCGGGCAACTCATTCGCCACGATGATCCGGCCGGCACGCAGTTGTTCGAACAAGTGGGACTAAGCGGTGGCGTCATGCAGCAGACGCGGCATTTTCTGCGCACGCTGGAGGAGCCGGACTGGCCTGCCGAAGTGGGCGAGCGGGATGAGTGGCTTGAAGACGGTGCCGGTGCCACGAGTCGCACGGTTTTCAATTCCCTGGCCGAGGCCGTCGAACAGATCGACGCCAAGGCACATCGGCAGCTTTTCAGCCAGACCCTCGACGGCCAGTTGCGCGAGGTACGTCTGCAATTGACGAAAGACACTGCGGCGAAGACCTTGGTCCGCGCCATCCAGTACAACGCCCGGAACCAGACCCTCGAGGAAAGGGCTGGCAACGGTGTAATCACCGAACTGGACTACGCCGCTGACGATGGCAGGCTGATCCGCGTGCAAAGCCGGCGCGGGAGCGACATCCTCCAAGATCTGCGTTATGCCTATGATCCCGTAGGCAATGTACTGAGCATCGAAGACGCCGCCCTGCCAATTCGCTACTTCGCCAACCAGCGCATCGAACCGGTGAATCGCTACCGTTACGACAGCCTCTATCAGTTGATCGAGGCTACGGGTTGGGAGTCGGGCCAAACCTCAAGGTTTTCGCTGATTGACGATCCTGCAGCGATTGCCAATTACACCCAGACCTATTGCTATGATCGCGGCGGCAATTTGCTCCAACTGACTCACGACGGCCCGCAAAGTCAGGGCCATCGTCTGATTGCCGCCGCGCACAGCAACCGCTGTTTGCCGGTGCGCAATGGCCAGGAGCCGGGTGAGGCGGATTTGCGCAACGGCTTCGACGCCAACGGCAATCTGCTTGATCTGCAACCAGGACAGACTCTCAACTGGGACTTGCGCAATCAATTGCGTGAAGTCCAGCTGGTTTTGCGGGATGACCGTTCGGCTGATAACGAGCGATACCGATACGCTGCAGACGGCATGCGCGTGCACAAACTGCGGCTGATGCAGACCAACGCTCGAACGTTGATGGCTCAGACGCGTTATCTGCCGAATCTGCAAATCCGTACCCACAGTGGTACGGGGGAAATACTCCAGGTGATCAATGTTCAGGCCGGGCGCAGCAGCGTGCAGGTGTTGCACTGGGAATCCGAACCGCCCAAAGACATCGACAACGATCAAACGCGTTACAACCTCAACGACCATTTGGGTAGCTGCACGCTGGAGCTCGATAGCGCCGGCCAGGTAATCAGTCATGAGCGTTACCATCCTTTCGGCACCACCGCGTGGTTTGCCGGGCGCGGCGAAATCGAGGCAAGTTATAAAACGCTGCGCTATTCAGGCAAAGAGCGGGATGCGACCGGGCTTTATTATTACGGGTTCAGGTATTACGTGGCGGGTTGGCAGCGATGGTTGAATCCGGATCCGTCCGGGGTGATTGATGGTCTGAATCTGTTCAGCATGGTGAAAAGCAATCCGTTGACCTACTTCGATATTGATGGGCGAATTCGTGAGGGCATCAATAAGGAACTTCCAACTGAAGAGCCTCCGGGATCGTCGCCTTCGCCGTTATCATCAACGCCATTTTCAGCACACTCGGTATTTGATGACGGTACGAGATTCAGATTTCCTGAGACACCGCCCTTGTCTCCAGAAGTCCCGGGCGCAAGCCACCCCATCGAAGTGTTGATGGAAAAACTGCAATTGACAGATTCTTCGCTGGAGAACAAGCCAACCTCGATTGCAGATGATATTGGTGGTCGCCCTCCCATAGCGGGCGGGGGCGAAGGAGAAATATACGAAAGCGCCGACGGAAAACATGTCTATAAAAAGTTCAGAGGAGCCGACAAGCAAGACAGTATTCCGGTGTATGTAAAATCCGAAGCCGAGAGCTTCAATGCTTACTATGGAGCAGGCTCGGCGACGGCACTTATTGAAGACAATCAGATTTACCTCAAGATGATAAAACTCGATGGCATCCCCCTCGGCGACATCAAGAAAGGTTCCATTCCGGCAAGCGGCGCCAATGCACTTTTGAACATGTTTGAGGAAATGGAAGCAAAGGATTTGTTCCACCAAGATGTACAGGACCATAACTTCCTCTGGTCCGAGAAAGACAACAAGGTTTACCCCGTCGATATGGAAGCGCACCCCTTTGAGTTTGCCCAGTACACGATGGACGTATACGACCGAAAGAAAATAAAGGTGCTGACGCAATTTGCTAACAACGTACAACGCTGATTTCCATCCCCCTCAACTCTTTGATGGAATGCGCGCGCCTCAAAACATATGGGAGCCAGGCGGCTATTGCTTCAGATCGATGGGAAGAAAGGTAAACGGCACCTTCCGGTGCCGTTCGCTTCTCACATCTCTAACATCACTTACGCGCATCCGCCCACGATTTCAGCAGTTCGCTATAGCTCACGGTTTCGCCCTTCGGCTTCTCGTTGGCCAGTTTCGGCTTCGGTGCGCCCGGTTGGTCAAACCAGTACTGGGCGTCGCGTTCCGGGTTCATCTTCGGCGCGCAAGTGGCCTGAGCCTTGGAGCGTTCGAGGCGTTCCATAATGCGGTCCTGATCCTTGGCCAAACCATCGAGCGCCTGTTGCGGAGTCTTCTCGCCGCTGGCCGCTTCGGCGATGTGGCTCCACCACAGTTGCGCCAGACGCGGGTAATCCGGCACGTTGGTCCCGGTCGGGGTCCATTGCACGCGGGCCGGGCTGCGGTAGAACTCGACCAGACCGCCGAGCTTCGGTGCCAGATCGGTCATCGCCTGCGAGTTGATGTCCGACTCGCGAATCGGCGTCAGGCCGACGATGGTTTTCTTCAGCGACACGGTTTTCGACGTGACGAACTGCGCGTACAGCCACGCCGCCAGTTTCTGTTTCTCAGGCGTGGACTTCATGAACGTCCACGAACCCACGTCCTGATAACCGAGCTTCATGCCCTCTTCCCAGTACGGCCCGCGCGGCGACGGCGCCATGCGCCACTTCGGCGTACCGTCGGCGTTGACCACCGGCAGGCCCGGTTTGGTCATGTCGGCGGTGAACGCGGTGTACCAGAAAATCTGCTGGGCAATGTTGCCCTGCGACGGCACTGGGCCAGACTCGGAGAAGGTCATGCCGGCCGCTTCCGGTGGCGCGTATTTCTTCAACCAGTCGACGTATTTGGTGGTGGCAAACACCGCCGCCGGGCCGTTGGTGTCACCGCCACGGGTCACGCTGGAGCCGACCGGATGGCAGTCCTCGACGCGAATGCCCCACTCGTCCACCGGCAAACCGTTGGGGATGCCCTTGTCGCCGCCACCGGCCATGGAGAACCAGGCATCGGTGAAACGCCAGCCCAGCGACGGATCTTTCTTGCCGTAATCCATGTGGCCATAGACGCGTTTGCCATCGATTTCCTTGACGTCTTCGCTGAAGAATTTGGCGATGTCTTCATAGGCCGACCAGTTCACCGGCACGCCCAACTCGTAACCGTACTTTTCCTTGAATTTGGCTTTCAGGTCGGCGCGCTCGAACCAGTCGGCGCGAAACCAGTACAAGTTGGCAAATTGCTGGTCGGGCAGTTGATAGATCTTGCCGTCCGGCGCGGTGGTGAAGGAGATGCCGATGAAATCCTTGATGTCGAGGGTCGGCGACGTGAAGTTCTTGCCTTCGTTGGCCATCAGGTCGGTGATCGACTCGGTCTTGCCGTAGCGAAAGTGCGTGCCGATCAGGTCGGAGTCGTTGACCCAGCCGTCGTAGATGTTCTTGTCCGACTGCATGACTGTTTGCATCTTCTCGACCACGTCGCCTTCCTGCAGCAGGTCGTGGGTGAGTTTGATCCCGGTGATTTCGCTGAAGGCCTTGGCCAGCACCTTGGACTCGTATTCGTGGGTGGTCAGGGTCTCGGAGACGACCTTGATGTCCATGCCACGAAACGGCTCGGCGGCCTTGATGAACCACTTCAGCTCTTCCAGCTGCTGTTCGGCCGTCAGGGTCGAGGGCTTGAACTCGCTGCCAATCCATTTTTTTGCAGCATCTTCGTAGGCGTCGGCCCAGGCAGATGCGCTCAAACCGCTGAGTGCCAGCATGGCTGCCAATGAAATGCTATGTCGCAGCTTATTGTTTTTATTGAACATAGAGACCTCCTGTTTAAGTTGTGGAGCCGCGTTGCCGAACGATTCGACTAGCCCCAACGCATCACAGCCAACAGCCACACCAGGGACAACGCGGACGCCACCCAGATGCTCCAGTCGGTGACGCCGATTACCAGCAAGTGCAGGTAGGCGCTGCCGAGAAGACCGATAAACAAGCGATCACCACGGGTCGTGGCAATCGGCAGAAACCCGCGCCGCAGAATGCTCGGCGAGCGCAATTCCCAGGTGGTCATGCCCACCAGGATCAGACCGATGCCGATGAAGAACGCGGCGGTCGGTGTCGTCCAGCTCATCCATTCCATCATCAGCTCCTCAGACTCGACCGAGGGCAAAGCCCTTGGCCACGTGGTTGCGCACAAACCAGATCACCAGCATGCCCGGCAGGATGGTCAACACCCCCGCCGCTGCCAGCACGCCCCAATCGATCCCCGACGCCGACACCGTACGCGTCATCACCGCCGCAATCGGCTTGGCGTTGACCGAGGTCAGCGTGCGCGCCAGCAGCAGTTCGACCCAGGAAAACATGAAGCAGAAAAACGCCGTGACGCCGATACCGGAGCCGATCAACGGGATGAAAATCTTCACGAAGAACTTGGGGAAACTGTAGCCGTCGATGTAGGCCGTTTCGTCGATCTCCTTGGGCACGCCGGACATGAAACCTTCGAGAATCCACACCGCCAGCGGCACGTTGAACAGGCAGTGCGCCAAGGCCACGGCGATGTGTGTGTCGAACAGCCCGATCGACGAATACAGCTGAAAGAACGGCAGCAAGAACACCGCCGGCGGCGCCATGCGATTGGTCAGCAGCCAGAAGAACAGGTGTTTGTCGCCGAGGAAACGATAGCGTGAAAACGCGTAAGCCGCCGGTAACGCCACGCTCAGGGAAATCACCGTGTTGAGGCTGACGTAATACAGCGAGTTCAAGTAGCCGGTGTACCAGCTCGGATCGGTAAAGATCACCTTGTAGTTCGCCAGCGTGAATTCCTGTGGGAAAAGCGTCAGGCCGCCGAGGATTTCGGTGTTGCTCTTGAACGACATGTTCAGCAACCAGTAGATCGGCACCAGCAGGAACAGGATGTACACCAGCAACGGAATCAGCTTTCTCTTGCTCATGGCCGGGCCTCAACGGTTGGCGTCGGAGTGCGTCATGGCGGTATAGAACAGCCACGACACCAACAGGATGATCAGGAAGTACACCAGCGAAAACGCCGCTGCCGGACCGAGGTCGAATTGCCCTACAGCCATCTGCGTCAAGGTCTGACTCAAAAAGGTCGTGGCATTGCCCGGCCCGCCGCCGGTGAGCACGAACGGCTCGGTGTAGATCATGAAACTGTCCATGAAACGCAGCATCACCGCGATCAGCAGTACGCTTTTCAGCTTGGGCAATTGAATGTGGCGGAACACCGCCCACGCCGAGGCGCGATCAATGCGCGCAGCCTGGTAATAGACGTCGGGAATCGCCCGCAGGCCGGAGAAACACAGCAGCGCAACCAGCGAAGTCCAGTGCCAGACGTCCATCACCAGCACCGTCACCCAGGCGTCCGTGGTGTTGGCCGCGTAGTTGTAGCTGATGCCCAGCGCATTGAGGCTGGAACCGAGCAGGCCGATGTCGGCGCGGCCGAAAATCTGCCAGATGGTGCCGACCACGTTCCACGGAATCAGCAACGGAATCGCCAGAATGATCAGCACCACCGACGACCAGCGGCCTTTGGTCGGCATGGTCAGCGCGACGGCAATGCCCAGCGGGATTTCGATCAGCAGCACGCAAGCCGAATAGATGAACTGGCGCAGCAGCGAATCATGCAGACGCGGATCGAGCAGCACCTGCTTGTACCAGTCAGCACCGACGAAGTAGCGGCTGGACTGGTCAAAGATGTCCTGCACCGAATAGTTGACCACGGTCATCATCGGGATCACCGCACTGAACGCCACCAGCAGGAACACCGGCAATACCAGCCACCAGGCCTTGTTGTTCTGCACCTTGTTCATGGCTGCACCTCCTCGTCGCTGACTTCCAGGAGAAATTCGTCGGCATAGACCATCAGCCATTGCGCCGGGAAACTGATGTATGCCGTGCCCTGGGGCACCGGTTTGTCTTCGGCCAGACGCACCTTCAAAGGCGCGCCGTCGAGGTTGAGGGTCATGATCTTGTAGGTGCCGAGGTCTTCGACGTGTACGACTTTGGCCTGCATCGCGTCGTCAAACGGCTCGTCCCACACGTGAATGAACTCGGGGCGGATGCCGACCTTGAGATTTTTCCACTGGCCGTGCTCGATATGGCGCTGCAAGGCGTCGGACAGCGGCAAGTGCGTCGAGGCGAAACCGACGCCGCCGGGTTGCGGCTGTACCTCGATCAGGTTCATGCCGGGGCTGCCGATGAAATAGCCGACAAAGGTGTGGCTCGGCCGCTCGAACAATTCCCGTGGCGTACCGAACTGGACGATCTGGCCGCCGTACATCACCGCAATCTTGTCGGCGAAGGTCGAGGCCTCCAGTTGGTCGTGGGTGACGTAGACCATGGTGATGTTGAACTGCTCATGGATCTGCTTGAGCTTGCGCCGCAGCTTCCACTTCAGGTGCGGGTCGATCACCGTCAGCGGCTCGTCGAACAGGATCGCCGAGACGTCGTCGCGCACCAGCCCACGGCCCATGGAGACTTTCTGTTTTTCGTCGGCGGTGAGGTTGCGCGCCTTCTTGCTCAGCAGATTCTGCAGGTCGAGCACTTCGGCAATTTCCTGCACCTTGCTGTGCACTTTCGCCTCGGCCATGCCCTGGTTGCGCAGCGGGAAAGCGAGGTTATCGAACACGGTCATGGTGTCGTAGACCACCGGAAACTGGAAAACCTGGGCGATGTTGCGCTTCTCCGGGGTCAGGTCGTTGACCGCTTTGCCGTCAAACAATACATGGCCCTGAGACGGGCTGAGCAGGCCGGAAATTATGTTGAGCAAGGTCGACTTGCCGCAACCGGACGGGCCGAGCAAGGCATAGGCACCGCCCTGCTCCCAGACGTGATCCATCTCGCGGATCGCATAATCCTCAGCGCCGCTCGGGGTTTTGCTGTAGCTGTGGGCGAGGTGCTGCAAACGGATTTCGGCCATCAGGCAACCCTCGCGACACGCCGGCCCGGTGCTTGCACCAGACGGCCCTGCGCATCGAAAACGAACAGTTTGTGGGTCGGGATATAGATGCGGATCGGCGCATCGACGTCGTATTCGTGAACCCCGGGCAAGTGCAGCACCAACAGAAAGTGCTCGTTGCGCACGTGCAGGAAGGTTTCCGAACCGCTGATTTCGGCGACTTCGACGGTCACCGCCAATTCGAGGTCGTCATCGTTGCTTGGCACCAACGAAATATGGCTGGGACGAACGCCGAAGCGAAACTCACCCTCGCCCACCGGGCGCAGGTCGACGTTCAACGGAAAGTGGACGAAATTGGCAAAACTGACTTCGTTGCCGGCAATGCGTCCCGGCATCAGGTTGATCGGCGGCTCAGAGAACAATTCAGCCGCGAGCACCGACTGCGGCTGGTGATAGACCTCGGTCGACGGCCCGCTCTGGATCACCCGGCCTTCGTGCAGGATGGTGGTGGTGCCGCCGAGGGCCAGCGCTTCGTTGGGCTCGGTGGTGGCGTAGATGGCGATGGTGTGCCGAGCCTTGAACAGCTCGCGCATTTCCTGACGCAGTTCTTCGCGCAGCTTGTAGTCGAGGTTGACCAGCGGCTCGTCGAACAGGATCAGCTCAGCATCCTTGACCAGCGCGCGGGCCATGGCCGTGCGCTGCTGCTGCCCACCGGACAACTCCAGCGGATAGCGCTGCAAGAACTTCTCGATGCGCAGCATGCGTGCGGTTTCCTGCACCTTGCTGTGGATGATCTCTTTCGAGATGCCGGCCTGACGCAGTGGCGAGGCGATGTTTTCGAACACCGTCATGGTCGGGTAATTGATGAACTGCTGATAGACCATCGACACGTTGCGCAGCCGCACAGGGCGCTGGGTGACATCGACGCCGTTCATCAGCACGCGGCCGCTGTCGGGCTTGTCGAGGCCGGCCATCAGACGCATGAGACTGGTCTTGCCGGACAGGGTGCGCCCGAGCAGAACGTTGAAGGATCCGGGTTCGAATTTCAGGCACGCATCGTCGATCCAGATCTGGCCCTCGACGGTACGGCTGACGTGCTCCAGGGTGAGTGACATGGCTCGGCCTTTTTTATTTTTGGAGTCAAGCGACCGGAGCAACAGAGCGACATTCGTGCCAGAAATGGCAAGTGGTTGATTTGCCGTGAAAATCGGTGATTACACAGGGAAGTGGCGTTCACAGCTGAACACTTTTGAACAGTCGGGGTGATTGACAATGAACAATAGTGAACAACACTCTATGCGCTGTTCACCCCCATGTAGGAGCTGCCGAAGGCTGCGATCTTTTGACTTTGACTTTGCTTTTTCAAGATCAAAATCAAAAGATCGCAGCCTTCGGCAGCTCCTACAGGGGATGGTGGACCTCATAACAATAATAAAATCGCTGCATTCAGAGGCTCGCCCCCATGGCCGCACCTGCTTCGCCGCTGTCCCACGATGCGATCGTCCAGACCTCCTGGCAACGTTGCCGCGCGTTCGGCCTCGACCACCAGAGCACGCCGGCCTTCGATCAGTTACCCGCCGCCGGCATTGCACGGTTGCTCGACAGCCATCACTCGCTGGTGCAGACCACGCATCAGGAAGTCCTGCCCTACTATGAAAACATCCTCAGCAACTCCAACTGCCTGATCATGCTCGCCGACAATCAGGGCCAGGTACTGACCTCGTGGGGCACGCAACGCTTTATCGAACCGAGTCTGGCCCGGGGTTTTCAGGCCGGGGCGAGCTGGATGGAGCGCAGCAGCGGCACCAACGCGATCGGCACCGCACTGGCCTGTGAGCAGGCGGTGCATATCGAACACGACGAACACTTCCTCAAGGCCAACCGCTTCATGACCGGCTCCGCTGCGCCGATCTTCGACGCCGAGCGCAAGGTCATCGCCGTGCTCGACGTGTCCAGCGACAGCTACCTGCCACCCTCGCACACCCTGGGCATGGTCAAGATGATGAGCCAGACCGTGGAGAATCGGCTGATCCTCAACCTGTTCCATGGCCAGCATTTTCAACTGACCTTCAACACCGGGTTGAACAACCTCGACAGCCAATGGGCGGGGTTGTTGATTTTCGACGAGAGCGGTCAAGTGCTGTCGGCCAATCGCCGGGCCGACAATCTGCTCGGTGTGCGTCTGTCCCGAGTCAGCGTTGAAAGCCTGTTCAAGGTGTCGCTGCTGGAGTTGATCAATCAGCCCGAGGGTCTGCCTTTTGCCTTGCAGACCTCCGGACGCAACCGTTTCCAGTGCTTGCTGAAGCGGCCGAAACAGACACCGGTGCAGGCGCGAGTGTTTGCCGCCGAGGACAAGCCTGCGCCAGCCAGCGCGATCAGCCTCAACGCGCTGCATTTCGGCGACAGCCGCGTGGAAAAAGCCGTACGCCAGGCCGAGCGCTTGCTGGAAAAAGACATTCCGTTACTGATTCACGGTGAGACCGGCGTCGGCAAGGAAGTGTTCGTCAAAGCCTTGCACCAAGCCAGCTCTCGGCAAAAACAGGCATTCATTGCGGTGAACTGCGCCGCGATCCCCGCTGAACTGGTCGAGTCTGAATTGTTCGGTTATGAGAAAGGCGCGTTCACCGGGGCCAACCAGAAAGGCAGCATCGGCCTGATCCGCAAGGCCGACAAAGGCACGCTGTTTCTCGATGAGATCGGTGATATGCCGCTGCCCACCCAAGCGCGCTTGTTGCGGGTGTTGCAGGAACGTTGCGTGCAGCCGGTGGGCAGCAGTGAGTTGTTCCCGGTGGACCTGCGGATCATTTCCGCGACCAACCGATCGTTGCGCGAGCAGGTGCAACTGGGCCGCTTTCGCGAGGATTTGTACTACCGCATCGGCGGTCTGACCCTGGAGCTGCCGCCGTTACGCGAGCGCAGTGACAAGCAGGCGCTGTTCAAACGGCTGTGGGAGCAACATCGCGAGCCGACGCAATGGGCGGGGCTGAGCCCGGAGGTGCTGGAGCTGTTTGAAAAGCACCCGTGGCCGGGGAATTTGCGTCAGGTCAGCAGCGTGATGCAGGTGGCGTTGGCCATGGCCGAGGAGCAACCGGTGCGGCCGGAGCATCTTCCGGATGATTTTTTTGTCGATCTGGAGATGGAGCCAGTGGAGACGGCGCCGCCGCTGGGGCTGGATTTGAATGATGTTGAGGCGTTGAACAGGGAGCTGAAGGCGGCTGGAGGGAATATCTCGCATCTGGCGCGGCGGCTGGGGGTGAGCCGCAATACGCTTTACAAGCGGTTGCGGCAGGCTGAATGACAACTCGGCCTTGAGGACGCCTTCGCGAGCAGGCTCGCTCCCACAGGAAGGTGCGAGTCGCGCACAAATAACAGACATGACGAAAGTCCGATGTGGGAGCGAGCCTGCTCGCGAAGGCATCAGCTGGGTCAACGCTGGTCCTGAGGAAGCAAAAAAAACAAAACCCGCACTAGGCGGGTTTTGTCTGTCACAGGTAAGGCAATCAGTCAGCCAACCGCCAGGTAGTCCCACCCTTGCCGTCTTCCAGCACCACCCCCATCGCCGTCAACTGGTCACGGATACGATCAGACTCAGCCCAATCCTTACCCGCACGCGCCGCCAGGCGCGCCGCAATCAGCGCATCAACCTCAGCCGCATCGACCCGCCCTTCAGCGCCCGCCTGCAGGAAGTCATCGGCCTCCAGCTGCAACACACCCAGCACACTCGCCAGCTCTTTCAGACGTGCCGCCAGCCCCGCCGCCGCATCGAGATCGCTCTCGCGCAGACGGTTGATCTCGCGCACCATCTCGAACAGCACGGCGCACGCCTCGGGGGTACCGAAGTCGTCGTTCATCACCGTGGTGAAACGCTCGACGAACGCCTCGCCGCCAGCCGGTGCCACCGTCGGCAGGCCTTTCAACGCGTGGTAGAAACGTTCCAGTGCGCCCTTGGCGTCCTTGAGGTTGTCTTCCGAATAGTTGATCGCGCTGCGGTAGTGGCTCGACACCAGCAGGTAACGCACGACCTCCGGGTGGTACTTGTCGAGCACGTCGCGGATGGTGAAGAAGTTGTTCAAGGACTTGGACATCTTCTCGCCATTGATGCGAATCATCCCGCAATGCATCCACGCGTTGGCGTAGGTCTTGCCGGTGGCCGCTTCGCTCTGGGCGATTTCGTTTTCGTGGTGCGGGAACTCCAGGTCGCTGCCGCCGCCATGAATGTCGAAGGTCTCGCCGAGGCAGCAGGTCGACATCACCGAGCACTCGATGTGCCAGCCCGGACGCCCGGCGCCCCAAGGCGATTCCCAGCTCGGCTCGCCCGGCTTGGCGGCTTTCCACAGGACGAAGTCGAGCGGGTCTTCCTTCGACTCATCGACTTCGATGCGCGCGCCAATGCGCAAATCTTCGATCTTCTTGCGCGAGAGCTTGCCGTAGCCCATGAATTTGGCGACGCGGTAGTACACGTCGCCGTTGCCCGGGGCGTAAGCGTAGCCCTTGTCGATCAGGGTCTGGATCATCGCGTGCATGCCAGCGATATGGTCGGTGGCGCGCGGTTCCATGTCCGGCTTCTGGATGTTCAGGCGCGCTTCGTCTTCGTGCATCGCGGCGATCATGCGCTCGGTCAGCGCTTCGAACGATTCACCGTTCTCGCGCGCACGATTGATGATCTTGTCGTCGATGTCGGTGATGTTGCGCACGTAGGTCAGGTCATAACCGCTGAAGCGCAGCCAGCGCGTCACCAGGTCGAACGCGACCATGCTGCGGCCGTGGCCGAGGTGGCAGTAGTCGTACACGGTCATCCCGCAGACGTACATGCGCACCTTGTTGCCATCCAGCGGCTTGAAGACTTCTTTGCTCTTGGTGAGCGTGTTGTAGATCGTTAGCACGTTAGTTCCTTGACTCACTCACTGGCCCCACGAATCACGCAGGGTCACGGTACGGTTGAATACCGGCTGACCGGGTTTCGAGTCCTTCAGGTCCGCGACGAAGTAGCCTTCGCGCTCGAACTGGAAACGGTCTTCCGGCTGGGCGTTGCCGAGCGATGGCTCAGCGCGACAACCGGTCAGCACTTGCAGCGAGTCAGGGTTGATGTTGTCGAGGAAGCTGGCGCTGTCTTCGGCCTTCTCCGGGTTCGGCGAACGGAACAGGCGATCGTACAGACGCACTTCGCATTCGACGCTGGCGGCGGCCGGCACCCAGTGGATCACGCCTTTGACCTTGCGCCCTTCCGGGTTATTGCCGAGGGTGTCCGGGTCGTACGAGCAACGCAGTTCGACGATGTTGTTGTCGGCGTCCTTGATCGCTTCGTCGGCGCGGATCACGTAGCTGCCGCGCAGACGCACTTCACCGGCCGGTTCCAGGCGCTTGTAGCCCTTCGGCGGCTCTTCCATGAAGTCTTCACGGTCGATGTAGATTTCCCGGGCAAACGGCAGCGCGCGCACGCCCATGTCTTCTTTCGGGTGGCGTGGCAGTTCGAGGTTTTCGACCTGGCCTTCCGGGTAGTTGGTGATGACCACTTTCAGCGGACGCAGCACGCACATGGCGCGCGGGGCGCTGTGGTCAAGGTCGTCACGGATACTGAATTCGAGCATGCCGAAATCGACCACGCCGTCGGAACGGTTGGTGCCGATCATTTCGCAAAAGTTGCGGATCGATTTCGGCGTGTAGCCACGGCGGCGGAAGCCCGACAGCGTGGACATGCGCGGATCGTCCCAGCCATTGACGTGCTTCTCGTCCACCAGCTGCTTGAGCTTGCGCTTGCTGGTGATGGTGTAGTTCAGGTTCAGGCGGCTGAACTCGTACTGGCGCGGGTTCGCCGGCACCGGCAGGTTCTCCAGGAACCACTCGTACAGCGGACGATGGCTTTCGAACTCGAGGGTGCAGATCGAATGAGTGATGCCTTCGATGGCGTCCGACTGCCCGTGGGTAAAGTCGTAGTTCGGGTAGATGCACCACTTGTCGCCGGTCTGGTGGTGATGAGCGTGGCGGATGCGATACATGATCGGGTCGCGCAGGTTCATGTTCGGCGAGGCCATGTCGATCTTCGCCCGCAGGACGCGCGCGCCGTCGGGGAATTCACCGGCCTTCATGCGCGCGAACAGGTCGAGGTTTTCCTCTACCGAACGGTCGCGGAACGGGCTGTTCTTGCCCGGCTCGGTCAGGCTGCCACGGTATTCCTTGGCCTGCTCCGGGGTCAGGTCGTCGACGTAGGCCTTGCCGGCCTTGATCAGCTCGACGGCCCAGTCGTGCAACTGGTCGAAATACTGCGAGGCGTAGCGCACTTCACCGGACCATTCGAAGCCCAGCCATTTGACGTCGCTTTCGATGGCGTCGATGTATTCCTGATCTTCCTTGGCCGGGTTGGTGTCGTCGAAACGCAGGTGCGTGACGCCGCCGAATTCCTGGGCCAGGCCGAAGTTGACGCAGATCGACTTGGCGTGGCCGATGTGCAGGTAGCCGTTGGGCTCCGGCGGGAAGCGAGTCACGATCTGGGTGTGCTTGCCCGAGTCCAGGTCTGCCTGGATGATCGGCCGCAGGAAGTTGACCGGCACGGCAGGGCCGGACTTGGCATTCGAGGTAGGGTCGACAGTGGGCTTGCTCATAGGATCCTTGACGTACAGGTGCGCGGCCGCAAAGAGGGGCCAGACAAAACAAAGCCGCTATCATAGCCGATGCTGTCAAGGGCCTGACAGAGCAGCTCTTATAAAGGCACGCATTTAATCGCAGGGATTTGAAAAACCGCCTCGAAATTCGCGCCTGTCACGCTAAACTGCGCACCTTGGCCGAAGCAGGCTGAACCGGTTGTGGGGCTCAATGTCCCAGAACCACGAATTCCTCAGAAGAGTAGCGATCATGACTCAAGTCAAACTGACCACCAACCATGGCGACATCGTCATCGAACTGAACGCTGAAAAGGCGCCGATCACCGTTGCCAACTTCATCGAATACGTCAACGCCGGTCACTACACCAACACCGTATTCCACCGTGTCATCGGTAACTTCATGATCCAGGGCGGCGGTTTCGAGCCTGGCATGAAAGAAAAGAAAGACAAGCGTCCAAGCATCCAGAACGAAGCGGACAACGGTCTCTCCAACGACAAATACACCGTCGCCATGGCCCGCACCATGGAGCCGCATTCGGCTTCGGCGCAGTTCTTCATCAACGTTGCCGACAACACCTTCCTCAACCACAGCGGCAAGAACGTGCAGGGCTGGGGCTACGCGGTATTCGGTAAAGTGACCGCCGGCACCGACGTTGTCGACAAGATCAAAGGCGTGTCGACCACTTCCAAGGCCGGCCACCAGGACGTACCTGCAGACGACGTGATCATCGAGAAAGCCGAGATCATCGAAGCGTGATATTGCTGATTTCAGATTTGCATCTGGAAGAGGAGCGCCCGGACATTACCCGGGCGTTTCTGGATTTGCTCGCCGGACGCGCCCGCTCGGCGAGTGCGTTGTACATCCTCGGCGACTTCTTCGAGGCATGGATTGGCGACGACGCCATGACGCCCTTTCAGCGTTCCATCTGCCAGGCCCTGCGCGATTTGAGCGACAGCGGCACGGCCATATTCCTGATGCACGGCAATCGCGACTTCATGCTCGGCAAGGCCTTCTGCAAACAGGCCGGCTGCACATTGCTGAAGGACCCGAGTGTCGTGCAGTTCTACGGCGAGCCAGTGCTGCTGATGCACGGCGACAGCCTGTGCACCCGCGACGTTGGCTACATGAAGCTGCGCCGCTACCTGCGCAACCCGATCACCCTGTTCATCCTCCGTCATCTGCCGCTGAGCAGCCGCCACAAACTGGCGCGCAAGTTACGCAGCGAAAGCCGTGCACAGACGCGGATGAAGGCCAATGACATCGTTGATGTCACCCCGGAAGAGATTCCGCGAGTGATGCAGGCATTCGGCGTGAAAACCGTGATCCACGGCCACACCCACCGCCCGGCGATTCACAAGTTGCAGCTTGGTGAACAAGCGGCGAAGCGGATTGTGCTGGGGGATTGGGATCGTCAGGGGTGGGCGTTGCAGGTCGATGAGAGCGGGTATGCCTTGGCGCCGTTCGATTTCGCCCCGCCGCCAGCCCTGCCCGCCCCTCCGATTTAAAGCGAAGATCAAAAGATCGCAGCCTTAGGCAGCTCCTACTTTGGAATGCGTTCTCCTGTAGGAGCTGCCGAAGGCTGCGATCTTTTAGCAGTCACCGCAAAATCAATGACCAGATGCAGCAGGCCCGGCCTTCGCGGCAAACGGCGGTTTCGCCAGCCATACGATCAGAATCAACCCCATAAACCCCCAGCCCAGCAACGTGAAGTAATCCACGGTGGAGAGCATGTACGCCTGGCTGGTGAGAATCTGATCCATCTGCGCATACGCCGACTGGCCCGCCCCGCCCAACTGGTTCAAGGTCTCGCGGGTGGCAGGCTCAAACGTGCTGATGCTTTCGCTCATATACGCATGATGCTGATCGGCCCGGCGAATCCAGATCCACGTGGTCAGCGAGGCCGCAAAGCTGCCGCCCAGCGTCCGCAGGAAAGTCGCCAGGCCTGCGCCGTCAGCGATCTGGCTCGGCGGCAAGTCCGACATCAGAATGCTCAGGGTCGGCATGAAGAACAGCGCCACACCGATGCCCATGAACAGCTGCACCAGAGCGATGTGCTGGAAGTCGACCTCATTGGTGAACTCGGCACGCATGAAGCAGCTCAGGCCAATCGCCAGAAACGCAATGCCGGCGAGCAATCGCAGGTCGAACTTGTGCGCGTATTTGCCGACAAACGGCGACAGCAACACCGGCAGAATCCCGATCGGCGCCACGGCAAGTCCCGCCCAGGTCGCGGTGTAGCCCATTTGCGTCTGCAACCACTGCGGCAGGATCAGGTTGATGCCGAAGAACCCGGCATAACCCAGCACCAGCACCAGCGTGCCGATGCGGAAGTTGCGATAGGCGAACAGGCGCAGGTTGACCACCGGGTGGCGGTCGGTCATTTCCCAGATCACGAACATCGCCAGGGCGACCACGGAAATCGCCGCGCCGACGATGATGAAATTCGACTCGAACCAGTCCAGGTCATTGCCCTTGTCGAGGATCACCTGCAATGCGCCGACGCCAATGATCAGCGTGATCAGGCCGACGTAGTCCATCGGCTGGCGACTGGTCACCACCGGCCGTTTCGCCAGTTGCGAACGCACCACCATCACCGCAAAGATGCCGATCGGCACGTTGATAAAGAAGATCCACGGCCAGCTGTAACTGTCGGTGATCCAGCCGCCGAGAATCGGCCCGGCAATCGGCGCAACCACGGTGACCATCGCCAGTAACGCCAGAGCCATCCCGCGTTTCGCCGGTGGATACACCGCGATCAACAGCGTCTGCGTCATCGGGTACAGCGGCCCGGCCACCAGGCCTTGCAGCACACGAAAGCCGATCAGCTCGGGCATTGAGGTCGAGATACCGCAAAGAAACGACGCCAGTACAAACAGCATCGTCGCCCACAGAAACAGCTTCACCTCGCCGAAGCGGCGGCTGAGCCAACCGGTCAGCGGCAACGCAATCGCGTTGCTCACGGCAAACGAAGTGATCACCCAGGTGCCCTGCTCCGAACTTACCCCGAGGTTGCCGGAAATCGTCGGCAGTGCCACGTTGGCGATGGTCGTGTCGAGCACTTGCATGAACGTCGCCAGCGACAGGCCGATGGTGCTGAGCAACAGGCTGGGCGGCGTGAAAGAAGCGTTATTGCTCATTCTGAATCCTATGAAACCGGGTTGGCGCTGCGTCAGTTACAGACACAGCAGCCCTTTGTGGGAGCGAGCCTGCTCGCGAATGCTGACTGACATCCAACATAGATGTTGTCTGACACACCGCTTCGCGAGCAGGCTCGCTCCCACAGGGTCGTGAGTCAGCTTCAAAAGCGCTGTCAGCGTTGCGCGGTCTTGCCCGCTGCGGCGCTGTTGTCGTGGATCAGTTGAGCAATCATCGCGTCCGCCTCGGCCAGTTGGCGCTCGTAGACGTTGGTACTGAACGAGGCCTTTTGTGGCGGTTGCTGGGCCAGCACCGGGCCGCTCTGGTCGTGCAGATTGACCTCGACATTGGTCGACAGACCGACACGCAGCGGGTGCTTGGCCAGCTCTTCGGCGTTGATGTGGATACGCACCGGCACACGCTGGACGATCTTGATCCAGTTACCGGTGGCGTTCTGCGCCGGCAGCAAGGCAAACGCGCTGCCGGTACCGGCGCCGAGGCTGTCGACGGTGCCGTTGTATTTCACGTCGCTGCCGTAGATATCGGCCTCGATATCAACCGGCTGGCCGATGCGCATGTCACGCAGCTGGGTTTCCTTGAAGTTGGCGTCGATCCACAGCTGATCCAGCGGAATCACCGCCATCAACGCGGTGCCCGGCTGCACGCGCTGACCGAGTTGCACGGTACGCTTGGCGACGTAACCGGTGACCGGCGCAATCAAGGTGCTGCGCGCATTGGTCAAGTAGGCCTGACGCAGATCGGCAGCCGCCGACATCACGTCTGGATGCGACGAGACCACGGTGTCGTCGACCAGTGCGCTGGTGGTTTTCAGTTGCTGTTTGGCGTTGGCCAGAGCGTTCTGCGCCGAGGTCAGGTCGTCGCGGGCGTGGGACAGTTCTTCCTGGGAAATCGCCCCGCCTTGGGCGAGATTTTTCCGTCGGTTGTAGTTGTCCTGGGCCTTCTGCACTTCGGCCTGCTGCGCATTGACCTGGGCTTTCATGCCGTCGACGTTGCTATACAAACCGCGCACCTGACGCACGGTGCGCGCCAGTTTCGCCTTGGCACTTTGCAGGCCGACTTCGGCATCGTTGGGGTCGAAGTTGACCAGCACCTGGCCTTCCTGGACCAGGTCCCCGTCGTCGGCGCCGATGCTGACCACGGTGCCGGTGACCAGCGGCGTGATCTCCACGACGTTGCCGTTGACGTAGGCATCGTCGGTGCTTTCATTAAAGCGCCCGATGAACTCGTGATAGGCCCAGACGCCGGCAATGGCGAGCAGGACGACCACGGCGAGGGCCAGCAGCATCACCTTGCGTTTGCGCGGGTTGCCGGTGTCCGGGGTGTTGTCTTGAGCTTGGGTGTTTTCGGCAGTGGCCATGACAAATACCTTGAATTATGGGTGCGACGAGGCTGGGCTGGCGTTGGCTGCGTTCAGGTTTCCACCCTGAAAGCCGCCGCCCAGCGCTTGCATCAGTTGAATCGACAGGTCGATCTGCTCGGCATTGAGGGTCGCCAGCTGACGCTGGGCCTGGAGCAATTGCTGCTCGATGCTGAGCACGTCCAGGTAGTTGCCGATGCCGGAACCGTAACGCTGGACGACGGTGTTGTAAGAATCCTGAGCAATGTCGGTGGCGTGCTGCTGCGCACCGATCTGCCGGCCGATATCGCGCAGCTGATGGATCGTATCGCCGACATCGCCCAGGGCTTTCACCAGGCTCTTGTTGTACTGCGCCACCGCCAGATCGTAATCGGCATCGCGCGCATCGAGGTTGGCGCGCAGGCGTCCGCCATCGAAAATCGGCAGCGACACGGTCGGCGCGATGTTGAAGAAGCGGCTGGCCGAACCGAACATCGCATCACCCAGCAACGACTCGGCGCCGGCCGAGGCCGACAGATTGAGGTTGGGATAGAAACGGGTTTTCGCCGCATCGATGTCTTTGCTCGCCGCTTCGACACGCCAGCGCGCCGCAACCAGATCCGGGCGGCGGCCGAGCAGTTCCGCCGGCAACACCGATGGCACTGCCACGGCGCTGGCTTGCAAGACTTTCGGTCGGGCGATCTCGTTGCCGCGATCCGGGCCTTTGCCGAGCAATACGGCCAAGGCGATTTTCGCGCTGTTCAAGCGTTTTTCCGCGTCGATCAGGCTGGCCTGGGAACTGGCTTCCAGACTCTGGGTTTGCTGGAACTGGTACTGGCTGTCGATCCCCGAACTCAGGCGACGCTGGCTGAGATCAAGCATTTGCCGGGTGCGCTTGAGGTCTTCGCTGGCGAGGTCGTAAACGATGTGCGCCTGACCGAGATCGCTGTAAGCACGGGCGACGTCAGCGGCGAGTGTCAGCTGCGCGGCCTGACGGTCGACTTCAGCAGCGCGAGCGTCGCCGAGTGCGGCTTCCCAGGCAGCGCGCTGACCGCCCCACAAGTCGAAGTTGTAATTGAAACCGGCGCTGACATTGCGCACCGTCGCATAGGCACCGCCCTGCCCCAGCGGATCCTGATCACGAGCCAGACGCGAACGGCTGATGCCGGCGCTGGCGTCGAGGGTCGGATAACGCTCGGCATCGGCGGCATAGGCGGCTGCACTGGCCTGATGGGCGCGGGCTGCGGCGATCTGCATGTCCGGGCTGTCGTGCAGGGCTTCGCGGATCAGGCCGTCGAGCTGCGGATCGCCAAGGCTGCTCCACCAATCACTTTTCGGCCACGCCGCCGGCGACAGCGTCACGCCGTCCAGAGACTGCGCTGTCTTCAGTTGCGCCGCGTCGAGACGCTGGCCTTCAGTGTCGAGGCCGCTGTAATTGGCGCAACCGGCGAGGATCATCGCCGACAGCAACAGCGTCAGGCTGCTGCGCAAGGTCTTAGCGCTCATTGTGTTCACCTAGACGCTGGATGGTGATCGGGTCACCGGCGGCCAGCAAGATTTTCTTGAGGATGTATTCCAGGGTTTTCAGCTCTTCGCGGGAGATCGCGCCGGCCAGTTCATTCATCGCATCGGCACCGATGTGCGGCAGGCGATCAGCCAGTTGCTGGCCCTGCTCGGTCAGTTTCAGCTGCACCTGACGACGGTCGCCTTCGCTGCGCTGGCGGATCAGAAAAGCCTTCTGCTCGAGACGATCGAGCATGCGCGTCATCGACCCGCTATCGAGCGACAGATGGCGGCACAGCTCAGCCGGGGTGTCGACGCCGAACTGGGCCATGATGATCAACACCTTGAACTGCGCGGCGGTGATGCCGTGGGGTTCCATGTGGGTGTCGATGATCCGGTCCTTGAGCAACGCGGCACGGCCGAGCAACAGGCCGAGGTGGCAATGTTTGAATTCTTCCGGGGTGAAATGCTTCATGATTCGACCTGATAACTGCCTAGGCAGTGAATGTATGTCGAGATGTTACTGCTTAGGCAGCGAATGTCAACGCAATAGTTAGGGGGCTTGGTAATTAGTTGACCAGTGGAGTTGGTTTTGCGGGTAAAGCGAAAAGATCGCAGCCTTCGGCAGCTCCTACATGGGTTTGAAGTGAACCCTGTAGGAGCTGCCGAAGGCTGCGATCTTTTGATCTTTCAGAAAATCTTCAGAAATCCCGCTTGTAGAAGATATCCAGCGAACTCGCCACGCCGCTCGCCGCTTCGACGTAGACCTTCTTGCTCAGCTTGTAGCGCAGGGCGATGGTACTGGCCGGTTCGAAGACGCCGACGCCGTAGCGCAGGCTGAGTTTCTCGGAGATGTTGCCGCTGGCGACGACGCTGGTGTCGTTGCCGCTGCCTTGGGTGTCGAGCTGGAAATCCTCGATACCCAGATCCTTGGCCAGGCCGCTGGTGACTCCGGCGCTGCCCATTAAACCCAGGCCCAGTGCGGCCTGAGCGAGCATGTTGTTGTCTTCGCCGTTGGTGCTCAGCGGACGGCCCAGCACCAGGTACGACAGCGCCTGTTCCTGGCTCATCGCCGGTTCGGAGAAGATCTGCGTGGTCGGCTGTTCGGCGCTGCCGCTCAGGCGAATACCGGCGATGACGTCGTCGGTCTGGCGGATCGCTTCGATGTCGAGATAGGGCTGGTCGATGGGGCCGGCGAACAACAGACGCGCGCGCCGCACCGTCAGGCGCTGGCCGTAGGCGCGATAGCGGCCGTCGTTGAGCCACAGTTCGCCACGGGTGTCCATGTTGTCGCCGATGTGCACCTGGCCTTGCAGATTGGCGGTCAGGCCAAAACCGGCGAAGCTCAGCTTGTCCTGGCCGACGATCACGTCGATGTCCATTTTCATCGCGATCGGTGGTTTGCCCTCCTCGGTCTGCGCGCCGACGATGATCGTGTCGTCGGAGACTTTTACCGTCGATGGCGGCAATTCACGCACGGTGATTTCGCCTTTCGGCACCAGCACCTTGCCGGCAACTTTCAGCTCATCGCCGGCCATGGAAATTTTCAGATCCGGAGCCATTTCCAGTTTGGCGTAGGGCTCGACGCTGACTGGCAATTGCGTGCCCTTGAGCGCCAGATCGACCACCAGCGCCTGCCCCCAGGCGACGTTGCCGTTGAGGCTGCCCTTGCCAGTCTTGCCGCTGTTCCAGCCACCGTCCAGGCGCACCGATTCGCCGGCGATCGCCGCAGTCAGTTGCAGATTCTGCAGCTCCATCGGCAGTTCGGCGCCGGACACTTCGCCATCGCTGAGCTGCACCGTGCCGTTGACCAGCGGTGCGAGCAGGCCACCGGAAATAGTGCCGCTACCATTGAGCCGGCCGGTGAGTTTTTCCACCATCGGCACGAATGGCCGCGCCACCGACAGGTCGAGGCCGGAGAGGCGGAACGAGCCGCTCAGGGGTTTGTTTTTCGGCAGCGGATTGAGCTGCGCCTGGACCATCAATTCGCCGAGTTTGCCGCCGACAAAATTGAGCTCGGTGTCGACGCGCTTGGGCGTGAGCTTGCTGCTGAGCTTGAGCGTCTGGTAGGGGAAATCCACCCAGCGATCCTTGTCACGCACGCGCAGGGTGCCGCCGCTGGCATCGACACTGACCACGCCGTTCGGGCCACTGGCTGGCAGGTCCAGTTGCAGGTCGGCGTTGAGCCGGCCCTGCCAGGCGAAGTCTTTGGGCAGCCACTGCGCAAGGCTTTCGATCGGGAATTGCTTGAGGTGATAACGCAGCTTCGGCTCCGGCGCCAGGCGCTGGTCTTCGCCACACAGGCTGGCGCTGCCGGACAGCCAGCAATGCGCGCCGAAATTGATCTGGCCGTCCGCCAGGCGCTCCAGTTTGGCCGGGTTTTGCAGCCTCCAGTCCTGGCCACCGGCCTGAATGTCACCACTGGCCAGACGTCCGCGCCAGTTGCCCTTGTCGAGATTGCCGTCCAGACCCAGCGCCAGTTTCAGCTTCGGCCCGATCAGGTCGAAGTTGAGTTTCTGGCTTTTGATATCGCCCTGAGCACTGGCGGTCAGGGTGCCGAGCGAAGTATCGCCAGTCTGAATGCCGCTACCTTTGAGATTGATCTTCGCCCGCTGCGCACTGTCGAGGGTGGCGTCGAGGTTGAGGCTTTGCAGGCGGTTGTCCTGGAAGGCCAGTTGCGAACCTTGCAGATCGAGCTTGCCCTGCGGCGCCTTCAGCGTACCGGCGACGTTGATCTGACCGTTGACCTGCCCGCGCAATTGCGGCCACAACTGGGCCAGACGCGGCAGCTTGATGTCGATCTGTCCGCCGAGTTTGTCCTGCAGGCTGCCCTTGCCATTGATGCTGTTGTCGCCGAGGCGGATCTGCAGGGTGTTGAGGTTCCACCGCTCGCCCGCGCCGTCAGCCTTGGCCTGGAGGACCGCCGGTTGGCCGCGCAACTTGCCCTTGAGATCGAGGTCGGCGCTGAGGCTGAGTCGATCATTCTTCATCTCGCCTTTGCTCTTCAGCGGCCCGGCCAACGTGCCCGGCAGCTCCGCGACCCAATATGCCGGGTTGAGCGCCGACAGATCCAGCGCGGTATCCCAGGCGATGCCATCGGCGAAGCGCACATTGACGTGCCCTTCGGCCTTGCCCTGCCCGGCCTGCATGACCAGTTGCGGCAAGGCGATCTGTTCCAGACTGCCGCTGAACGGACTGCTTAATGTGAACGCCCCGGCCGGGCCATCCAGCGCAGCGTCGAAATTGCCGAGGTACTGACCGTCGGTGTAGGACACTTCGCCGGTGAAAGTACGCAACGTCACTTGCGGCTCGTCGATTTCCGGATAGAGCCGATGCCACGGGAAGTCTTGCCAGTGGATGTTGGCCTGGGCGCTGAGGCCTTTGCTCCAGTCGACATTGCCGGTGAGCTTGAGACTTTGCGTGTCGTTGGCGTTGAGGTCGAGCCCGGCGATCTGCGCGCCGTTGGCGTCGACTTTGCCCTTGAGTAGCAGCGCCACCGGTGATTTCTCGGCGGGCAGCGTGGCGTTGCCGAGCAGTTGATAACCGTTTTTCAGGTCGCCTTCGCCCGTGAGCACAAGCTGATTGAATTGCAGCGTGTCCGGCAGATCGGCACTCGGTTTGAACGCGTCGCTGGTGATGCGCAGCTTGGCCGGGAGGTTTTCCGCCAGCGCTTGCAGTTCACCGCTCAGCTGGCCGTCGAGGTAGCCACGGCTGTCGGCGTGCAGGTTGAGGGTTTTCAGCAGGTCGCCGTCGACTTTCAGCGCCAGGGTCCACGGCTCGCTGCCGGGGGCGGGCAACGTCAGATCACCCTTAATATTCAGCGGCCAGTTACCGCTCGGTTGCAGCAGGCCGGACAGGTTCAGGCTGAGTTCGTCACGCTGCAATTTCACGCTGTCGATCTGCAAGCCCTGAGTGGTCCAGTGCGCTACCAGTTGCAAGCCCTTGAGCTGTTCGCTGCCGTTGAACAACAGGCTGCCGACCTCGACGTCGCCCAGCTCAATGGCCAACGGCAATTGCAGGTCCGGCAGTGTGATCGGGCCGCTTTCGGTGGTTTCTTCGCTCGGCGGCAATTGCAGGATCACCTGATCGGCCTTGAGCTGATCGATGCACAAGGTCATGCGCGTCAGGCACAGCGGCGACCAGGCGAAGATCGCCTTGTTCAGCTCGACTCGGCTGGTGTCCTGCTGCCACACCAGGTGATCGGCGCTCCACTGCCCAGCGAGGCGACCGTGGAAATTCTCCACGCTCAGGCCCGGCACCAGGCCCAACGCCCACCGACTGCCGGCCTGCGTGCCAAGTAGCGCGGCGAGGCTCAAAACGATCAACAAGACCAGCGCCAACAGCGTCAGCGCTGTTATTTTCACACCACGCTTCACAGCTCAGGCCCCATGGAAAAGTGCAGCCGGATGCCGCCGTCGTCGTCCAGCGCGTGGGCCAGGTCAAGGCGGATCGGCCCGACCGGCGAGACCCAGCGCACGCCCACACCGACCCCGGTCTTGAGGTCGGGCAGTTCGAGTTTGTTGAAAGAGTTGCCCTGGTCGACGAAGGTCGCGACCCGCCATTTCTCGGCGATCGAATATTGATATTCGACGCTGCCGGCAATCATGTAGCGGCCACCGATGCGGTCGCCGTCAGAGTTTTTCGGCGACAGGCTCTGATAGTCGTAACCGCGCACGCTCTGATCGCCACCGGCAAAGAAGCGCAGCGACGGCGGAACCGAGTTGTAGCCATTGGTGGCGCTGCCGCCCACCTGCACGCGGCCAAGCAAGCGGTGCTTGTCGAACACCGTGGTCAGGCCTTTGACCAGCGCGGTGCCATATAAAAGGTTGTTGTCGGAACCGAGACCTTCCTTGGCCACTTTGCTTTCGAAGCTCAGGCGATAGCCGTTGCGCGGATCGATGCGGTTGTCGCTTTTGAGGTACGAATAACTGATGCCGGGCATCAGCAAGGTGCTCAGGCCGGAGTCGTCGCCGAGTTCGTATTCCTCGCGCTGCCATTTCAGCGATATCACCCGCTGCCAGCCGCTGGGCAACTTGCTGTGCCATTCCGGGCCGAAAGTCAGCAGCTTGCTGAGGGTGTCGGAGCCTTCGATGTCTTCGAACTGATAGCCGCCGGCCCAGCGCAGTTTGTCGGTCAATGGCGGGTCGAGCGGGATGTCGTAGAACAGCCCGACGTTCTGCCGGGGCGCCGAGAGCTCGGCCTCCCAGCCATAGCTGTCGCCCTGCGGGTTGACCCAGTGACGCGTCCAGTTGGCCTTGATCCGTGGGCCGACGTCGGTCGAATAACCGAGGCCCAGACCCATGGTGCGCGGCTTGCGCGTGTCGAGTTTGACGGCGACCGGAATCACATCGTTCTGCGCTGCCGTCGGTGCCGCGTCGACGCGCACGCCTTCGAAATAGCCGCTCGATTGCAGATCGCGATTGAGTTCGGCGATCAGTTCCGAATCGTAAGGCTCGCCTGCCTTGAACGGCACCATGCGTTGCAGCAGGTCTTCGTCGAAGGGCGTGTCGCCCTCGAAACTGACTTTTCCCAGCGCATAACGCGGGCCGCTGGCGTAGATCAATTCGATATCGGCGACACCTGCGCGCGGGTCGACCATGAGTTTCTGGCTGGTGAAATGGCCACTGAAGTAACCGAAGCGCGAGGCCTGGTTCTGAATGACCCGCTTGGCATCTTCGTAACGGCCATGGTTGAGCACGGCGCCGGATTTGAGCAGGTCGCCTTTCAGTACGCGGAACGATTTCAGCGAGGCCGCCGGGCCATCGACACGTACGGTGACGTTGCGCAGCCGAATCGGCTCGCCGGGATCGATGTTCAGCACCAGACGCGGTTTTTCCCCGCCCTTGACGTCACTATCGATCTGCGGCTGATAGTAGCCCAGCGCCTGCGCCGCTTTGCGCGCCTGCTCTTCGGCACCGCGACTGAAGCGCAGCAAGGCTTCTTCGTCGCGATCGCCGAGGCTGCCGATATAGCCTTCTATATTGGCCTTGAGTTCATCGTTGGACGGCTTGATCCGTACATCCAATTCACTTTGCGCCAGCGCCGCGCAGCTGGATAACAGCATCAGCACGCCGCTGGTAAATCTTCGTGGAAACTTCATAGGCGCGGATGCTATCACGGGCTCGGGAGCCTGATAGAACAGGTAATTTGTGAAGAAGTTCGATCGTTATCCCGTTGCTGTTTGTAACACCTGCGGATTGGCGTGGAAAAATACGTGTTCGCGCACCGGCCCGACGGCAACCTCGCCGATCTCCTGATAACCCTGCCTTTTATAGAATTCCAGGTAGCGCGGGTTACCGGTGTCGAGCACCACGCCCTGTGAGGTTTCATCGACCGCGCACCAGTTGTGCACGGCGGTGAGCAATTGTTCGCCGTAGTGCTTGCCCTGAAATTGCGGATGCACGCCGAGCAACGGCAGCATGTGCACCGAGTCACCGGGCACGCACGCGGCAACGGCATCGTGATATTCCAGATAACGCCGGGTGCAACGAAACCCGGTGCTGAGCACCATGCGCAAGCGCCATGCCCAGCTTTCGGTGACGCCCAGGCGCCGTTGCGGCGGCGCGATCAGGGCGATGCCGATCAGGCGATCATTGACCAACAGGCCGATCGCCGGCAGGTCCTGGAGAAAATGCTGTTTGACCAGCTCGCGCACCGTCGCGCGCACGCGCTGTTCATACCCGGGACGTTCGGCTTCGAACAGGTAGCCGAAGGTCGGCTCGTGGCGATAGGCCTGATACAGCAACGAGCGGGCTTCGCGCGAGTAGCCGCGGTCGAGCATGTGGATGTCGGCAACGGCGGTCTGGGTTTCAGGCATTGCAGTGATTCTCCCCGGGGCGCGCTCGGAGGCTGGCGCGCTTGTTGGTACGAACCTTGGACGGATGTGGTGGTTCCCCTGACAGGTATAGACCAAGTCGGAATCTTCATCGATCTTGCCGGCCTCTTCGCGAGCAGGCTCGCTCCCACAGGGGACCGCGGTCTGAATGTGGGAGCGAGCCTGCTCGCGAAGGGGCCAGATCCAACAACCCAAATCCCACAGGCCAAAATGATTTGTCCCACACTGGCCCATCTCCACCATGTCAGCTAGCATCGCCCTTTTGCCAGGACTGCCGACCATGAAGATTGTTTCCTTCAACATCAACGGACTGCGTGCGCGTCCGCATCAGCTGGCAGCGCTGATCGAAAAACATCAGCCCGACGTGATCGGCCTGCAGGAAACCAAGGTTCACGACGACCAGTTCCCCCTCGATGACATCCGCGCCCTCGGCTATCACGTGCACTTCCATGGCCAGAAGGGCCATTACGGTGTCGCCCTGCTCTCGCGCAACGAACCGATTGCGATTCATAAAGGCTTCGCCACCGATGAAGAAGACGCGCAGCGGCGCTTTATCTGGGGCACTTTCGCCGATGCCAACGGCGTGCCGGTGACGATCATGAACGGCTATTTCCCACAGGGTGAAAGCCGCGACCACCCGACCAAATTCCCCGCCAAGCAGCGTTTCTACAGCGATCTGCAAGCCCTGCTGGAAAGCCAGTTCCACAACGAACAGCCGCTGGTGGTGATGGGCGATGTGAACATTTCCCCGGAAGACTGCGACATCGGCATCGGCCCGGACAACATGAAGCGCTGGCTGAAAACCGGCAAATGCAGCTTCCTGCCGGAAGAACGCGAGTGGATGGCGCGCCTGAAAAACTGGGGCCTGACCGACAGCTATCGCCACCTCAACCCCGACGTGAACGACATGTTCAGCTGGTTCGACTACCGCAGCCGTGGTTTCGAAGATGAGCCGAAGCGTGGCCTGCGCATCGATGTGATTCTGGCGTCCCATGGCCTGCTGCCACGGGTGAAGGATGCGGGCGTGGACTACGAACTGCGCGGCATGGAAAAACCATCGGACCATGCGCCGATCTGGCTTGAGCTGAGCTGATCCAGCCTGAGGGAATTTTCATTGTGGGAGCGAGCCTGCTCGCGAAAGCGGTGGATCAGCGACGAACTTTTCGACTGACACGGCGCATTCGCGAGCAGGCTCGCTCCCACAGGTAATCCCCTGTCATATTTCGGTCACGCGCCTGACTTAATCTCCCCGGCAATCCCCTTGGCTTGATTCGGTGCCGGCATGACCCTGCGTGTTCTCTGCGTTTTCCTGTTGAGTGGCTGGCTGTCGGTGTCCGCCGCCGCCCTGCCGATCCCCGAAAACGGCCCGGCATTGCGCATTCAGGGCTCCAACACCATCGGCGCCGAGCTCGGTCCGGCGTTGGTCGAAGGCCTGTTGCAGGAACAAGGCCTGGTGAAAGTCCACCGGGAAACGCCGGACACCGCCAACGAACAACGCATCCTCGGCCAGACCGCACAAGGCCAACGCGTGGTCATCGAAGTCGCCGCCCACGGTTCCAGCACCGGTTTCACTGCGCTGAAAAACGGCAGTGCTGATCTGGCCGCATCCTCCCGCGAGATAAAGGACAGCGAACAACTGGCCCTGCAAAGCCTCGGCGATCTGAAAAGCCCGACGGCCGAGCAAGTCATTGCCATCGACGGTTTGGCGATCATTCTCAACCCGGCCAATCCACTGCAGCAGCTGGACACCGAGCAACTGGCGCGGATTTTTGCCGGCGAGGTGAAAACCTGGGAAGAGCTCGGTGGCCGTGGCGGCGCCATCCATTTATATGCGCGGGATGACCAATCGGGAACTTACGACACGTTCAAGGAACTGGTCCTGAGCCGGCGTGGGAAAAGTCTCAGCAGCGCAGCGGAACGATTCGAGTCCAGCGAGCAATTGTCCGACGCGGTCAGCGCCGATGCGCAAGGTATCGGCTTCATCGGCTTGCCCTACGTGCGTCAGGCCAAAGCCGTAGCCATTGCCGACGGCGCCTCGCAAGCGATGTTGCCGCTGAACAGTCTGATCGCCACCGAAGATTATCCGCTGTCGCGGCGCTTGTTCTTTTATCTACCGCCGGACAGCCGCAATCCGTGGGCGCAGGCGTTAGCCGCGTTCGCACAGAGCCCACGGGGTCAGGCGATCGTTGCGGCCAGCGGTTTTGTCAGCCAGACCGTGCAGGCCATGAGCGTCGCGCCGAACGCGCTGATGCCCGAGGGTTACCAATCCCTCAGCCGGCATGCCCAGCGTCTGACAGTGAATTTCCGTTTTGCCGAGGGCAGCGCCAGTCTGGACAACAAGGCGCGGCAGGATCTGGCGCGGGTGCTCGACTATATAAAGCGCAATGGCAAGACCGAGCGAGCGGTGACGCTGGTGGGTTTTGGTGATTTGAAGGATGACCCGGCGCGGGCTGATCTGCTGTCCAAGCTACGGGCCATGGCGGTGCGCCGCGAGCTGGTCAAAAACGGTGTGGTCATGCGCGAAGTGCGCGGCTTCGGCGCGCTGATGCCGGTGGCGACCAACAGCGCGGATGAGGGGCGGATCAAGAATCGGCGGGTTGAGGTTTGGGTGTATTGATCCTGATGTCGATGTGCTGAATGTACAGGCCCTTTCGCGAGCAGGCTCGCTCCCACATTGGATCTGTGGCGTGCACAAATCTTGTGGGAGCGAGCCTGCTCGCGAATGAGGCGACGCGGTATTACTGGCCGCTACGCATCATCTCCTTCGGCACATACTTGCCGATCTCGAACTTGCCGATCGCCGCGCGGTGCACTTCGTCCGGGCCGTCGGCCAGGCGCAGGGTGCGCTGCATCGCATACATATAAGCCAGCGGAAAATCGTTCGAGACCCCTGCCCCGCCGTGCATCTGGATAGCGCGGTCGATCACCCGCAAGGCCACGTTCGGCGCAACCACTTTGATCTGCGCGATCTCGCTCTTCGCCACTTTGTTGCCGACGGTATCCATCATGTACGCCGCTTTCAACGTCAGCAGGCGCGCCATGTCGATCTCCATCCGCGAGTCGGCGATCTTGTCGATGTTGCCACCCAGACGCGCGAGCGGTTTGCCGAACGCGGTGCGGCTCACCGAGCGTTTGCACATCAGTTCCAGCGCACGTTCGGCCATGCCGATCGAACGCATGCAGTGGTGAATGCGGCCTGGGCCAAGGCGACCCTGAGCGATTTCGAAGCCACGCCCTTCACCGAGCAGGACATTTTCGTACGGCACCCGCACGTTATCGAACAGCACTTCGGCGTGACCGTGCGGTGCGTCGTCGTAACCGAACACCGGCAGCGGCCGGACGATCTTCACGCCGGGGGTATCAACCGGCACGAGAATCATCGAGTGCTGGGCGTGACGCGGCGCGTCGGGGTTGCTCAGGCCCATGAAGATCAGAATCTTGCAGCGCGGATCGCAGGCGCCGGAGGTCCACCACTTCTTGCCGTTGATCACCCACTGATCGCCATCGCGCACGGCCCGGGCGGCCATGTTGGTTGCGTCGGAAGACGCCACATCAGGCTCGGTCATGGCGAACGCCGAACGGATCTCGCCGCGCAGCAGCGGCTCGAGCCAGCGTTGTTTCTGCTCTTCGTTGGCGTAGCGCACCAGCACTTCCATGTTGCCGGTGTCCGGCGCCGAGCAATTGAACGGCTCCGGCCCCAGCAGGGAACGGCCCATGATTTCCGCCAATGGCGCGTATTCAAGATTGCTCAGGCCGGCGCCCAGCTCGGACTCAGGCAGAAACAAATTCCACAGTCCTTCGGCCTTGGCCTTGGCCTTGAGCTCTTCCATGATCGCGGTCGGCTGCCAGCGATCACCCTCGGCGACCTGGCGTTCGAACACCGCTTCAGCCGGATAAACGTAAGTGTCCATGAACGCAGTCACGCGCTCACGCAGTTCTTGCACCTTGGGCGAATAAGCGAAATCCATGGGTCGTTACCTTCTCGGGCAGAGGTTGTTCAAGTCATGCAATCGATGCTAGAACAGCGCTGATCATTTACCTAGCCTATTCTCGGCGTGTATAAACATTCATCACCAATATATGATCCGCTGATCGTCAGCCCCCCAACACTTGCACTTAATAACAAGAGAAGCCGCGTTATGAACCTGAGCAAGGTCGACCTCAACCTTTTCATCGTCTTCGACGCGATCTACACCGAAGCCAACCTGACCCGCGCCGGGCAGATTGTCGGCATCACCCAGCCGGCGGTGTCCAACGCGCTGGCGCGGTTGCGTGAGACCTTCAACGACCCGCTCTTCGTGCGCACCGCCCAGGGCATGGTGCCCACGCCGATGGCGCAGAACATCATCGGTCCGGTGCGCAACGCCCTGTCGCTGCTGCGCGTGTCGGTGCAGGAAAGCCGCATCTTCAACCCGGCGCAGGCGGTCAAGACTTACCGCATCAGCATGACCGACCTGACGGAAGCGATCATTCTGCCGCCACTGTTCCAGCGCCTGCGCCGCCTCGCGCCAACGGTGATCATCGAAAGCTTTCTGTCCAAGCGCCGGGAAACCACCAAGGAACTGGCGGCCGGGCGTCTGGATTTCGCCGTGGATGCGCCGCTCAACACCGACCCGCAGGTGCGCCACGTCAAGCTGATGGACGACCGTTACGTCTGCGCCATGCGCAAGGGCCATCCGATGGCGGGCAAGGAAAAACTCAGCCTTGATGATTATCTTTCGCTGACTCACATCCATATCTCGAGCCGTCGCAGTGGGCTGGGTTATGTCGATCTGGCGCTGGGCAAAATGGGCATCCAGCGCAAGATCGCCCTGCGCTCGCAGCACTATCTGATGGCTTCGCAGGTGATGCAGCAGACCGACATGGTCATGACCGTGCCGGAACGCTTCGCGCGCCGCCATGATCTGCAGTCGTTCAATTTGCCGGTGAATGATGTGCCGTCGGTGGAAACGCATTTGTACTGGCACGAAAGCACCGACCAGGACCCGGCGAATCGCTGGATGCGCGAGCAGATGATCGAGTTGTGCCAGCAGGTGACGGCGCAGGAGAAGAAGCTGGAAAAGGTGTAAGGCTTTTTTACCGCGTTATCGTTCTTCGCGAGCAGGCTCGCTCCCACAATGAATTGCATTTCATCTGAAGGAACGCGGTCGAATGTGGGAGCGAGCCTGCTCGCGAAGAGGCCTGTACAGACACCCCAAAACCATCCCGCTTGACGTAAACGTAAACCACCGATTAGCTTAGCGCCATGCCCCTTTTCCGAGCGCTTTCATGAGCAGTCAGACCTACAGCATTTCCGACCTCGCCCGCGAGCTGGACATCACCACCCGGGCGATCCGCTTTTATGAAGAGCAAGGCCTGCTCAGCCCTGAGCGCCGTGGCCAGGAACGCATTTATTCACCGCGCGACAAGGTCACGCTGAAGCTGATCCTGCGCGGCAAGCGCATCGGCTTTTCCCTGGCTGAATGTCGCGAGCTGATCGAACTCTACGACCCGTCCGGCGGCAACACCAAGCAGCTCAACAGCATGCTGGCGAAAATCAGCGAACGTCGTGAACAGCTCGAGCAGCAATTGCTGGATATCGAACAGATGAAGCTTGAACTGGATACCGCCGAAGAACGCTGCGTGCAGGCATTGGAGCAGACGCTCAAGAGCCAGCAGGCGGTCTAACGAATCGCCACTTCCCCTGTGGGAGCGAGCCTGCTCGCGAATACGGTCTGACATTCAGAATATCTGTCACTGACCCTACGCTTTCGCGAGCAGGCTCGCTCCCACAGGGATCTTCGTGAACTGAAAAAACAGGCAGGTCCCACCCATGTCCCTCCCCTCTCAAGTACGCCTGATCGAAGTCGGCCCGCGCGATGGCCTGCAGAACGAAGCCCAGCCGATCAGCGTCGCTGACAAGGTGCAACTGGTCGACGCGTTGAGTGCCGCCGGGCTCGGCTATATCGAAGTCGGCAGTTTCGTCTCGCCGAAATGGGTGCCGCAGATGGCCGGGTCCGCCGAGGTGTTTGCGCAGATCCAGCGCAAGCCCGGCGTGACCTATGGCGCGCTGGCGCCGAATCTGCGCGGCTTTGAAGACGCGCTCGCCGCCGGGGTCAAGGAAGTCGCGGTGTTCGCTGCGGCGTCCGAGGCGTTCTCGCAGCGCAACATCAATTGCTCGATCAGCGAAAGCCTGGCGCGGTTCGCGCCGATCATGGAGGCGGCGAAACAACACGGCGTTACCGTGCGCGGTTACGTTTCCTGCGTGCTGGGCTGTCCGTATGAAGGCACGGTGGCGCCTGAGCAAGTGGCGATGGTCGCGCGCGAGCTGTACGCGATGGGCTGCTATGAAGTTTCGTTAGGCGACACCATCGGCACCGGCACGGCGGGCGCGACCCGACGCCTGTTCGAGGTGGTGTCGGCGCAGGTGCCACGGGACAGGCTCGCCGGACATTTCCACGACACCTACGGCCAGGCCATGGCCAACATCTACGCCAGCCTGCTCGAAGGCATTGCAGTGTTCGACAGCTCTATCGCCGGCCTCGGCGGCTGCCCTTATGCCAAAGGCGCGAGCGGTAACGTTGCCACCGAAGACGTGGTGTACCTGCTCAATGGCCTGGGCATCGAGACCGGTATCGATCTGGACGCCTTGATTGCTGCAGGCCAGCAGATCAGCGCAGTGCTCGGTCGCCCGAGCGGTTCGCGGGTGGCCAAGGCGCGCAGTGCGCACTGAGGTGTTACCGCTGCGTCAGCGATGTGGGCAAAAGCGAGTAACACGGAAACAAATTGTCTGGCTTTGCCCAGAGCTGAAAACGCCAGAAAATCTCAAGCAGCTGATTTATAAGGATTTTTAAAAGCTGGCACGACACCTGCTATCTCTATCGCATAACAAGAATAAAAAGCCGCAAACCAATAAAAACAAGACGAAACGACTCTGACATAACAAGAACAACACGGCAGAGACGCAGCTAACAGATTTTTTTGGAGAAGGTGTGCTTTTCAGGGTGCTCTCAGGAGTGACCCGCAACCGGGCAGAGAACAATAAAACTACCTTCAGGTAGCTCCCGAATCGGTTGGATCGTTAACGAGAAAGCAGATCAGCGCTCAAAAAAATACGTTTGCTCTTGACCCCGGATGGGGGTCGCCAAAAGCTGTACAGGGCCACGGTTGCCAAAAACAACAATAGACCGAGCCTCAATAATAAAAAGAGCACGCAACGACAAATTAAAGGGGAGCTTCGGCTCCCCTTTGTGCTTTCTGCAATTCGTCTCTCTGTCACTGCATCCCTGTGGGAGCGAGCCTGCTCGCGAAAACGGTGTATCAGACAGATTTGCGCTGAATGACACACTGCATTCGCGAGCAGGCTCGCTCCCACAGAAGTTGTGATTATCGGTCGATTGTTTTCAGCTCTTCGATACTGATCTCACGCATCCTGAATTTCTGGATCTTCCCCGTCACCGTCATCGGAAACGCTTCAACGAACTTGAAGTAACGCGGTGTCTTGAAGTGCGCAATACGCTCCTTGCACCACGCTTGCAGCTCCAGCTCCGAGGCGCTGAAGCCGGGGTGGAATTTGATCCAGGCGACGATTTCCTCACCGTAGCGCGGGCACGGAATGCCGATCACCTGCACGTCCGCCACCGCCGGATGAGTGAAGAAAAACTCCTCCAGCTCACGGGGATAAACGTTCTCGCCGCCACGAATGATCATGTCCTTGTTTCGCCCGGCGATGTTGACATAGCCCTCCTCGTTCATGCTCGCCAGGTCGCCGGTATGCATCCACCCCGCCTCGTCGATGGCCTCGGCGGTGGCCTGCGGGTTGTTCCAGTAACCGAGCATCACGCTATAGCCGCGCGTGCACAATTCGCCGATGGTGCCGCGCGGCACGAGGTTGCCAGCGTCGTCGATGATCTTGCTTTCCAGTTGCGGCTGAGTGCGGCCGACGGTGGTGACGCGCAACTCCAGCCCATCCGCCGGCCCGGTCTGCAGCGACACCGGGCTGGTTTCGGTCATGCCGTAGGCGATCTGCACTTCGCTCATGTGCATCTCGTTGATGACCCGGCGCATGACCTCGATCGGACAAGTGGCGCCGGCCATGATCCCGGTGCGCAGGCTCGACAGGTCGAAGGTCTGCCGGTGCGGCTGATCGAGCATGGCGATGAACATGGTCGGCACACCGTACAGCGCCGTGGCTTTTTCTTCGGCTACCGCTTGCAGAGTCACCGCCGGATCAAAGGCGTCGCTGGGGTAAATCATCGTACTGCCATGGGTGACGCAGCCGAGGTTGCCCATGACCATGCCGAAGCAGTGATACAGCGGCACCGGAATCACCAGACGATCAGCAGCTGTCAGGCCGAGGCTTTCGCCGACCATGTAGCCGTTGTTGAGAATGTTGTAGTGACTGAGGGTCGCGCCTTTGGGGAAACCGGTGGTGCCGGAGGTGTACTGGATGTTCACCGGTTGATCGAAATGCAGGCTGGCGCTGCGTTCGGCCAACTGATCGGGCGAGACGCTGGCAGCCAGTTCGCTGAGCTGCGACCACGGCAGAAAACCGGCTGGCGGTGTTGCGTCGAGGCTGATCGCACCGCGCAACTCCGGCAGGCGTTCGCTACGCAGCTGACCAATGGCGTGTTCAGCCAATTCTGGCGCCAGGCTCTGGAGCATTTCATGGTAATTCGAGGTCTTGAACGCTCCGGCACAGACCAGCCACTGGCAGCCGGACTGCTTGAGCACGTACTCGAGTTCGGAGCTGCGATAGGCGGGATTGATGTTGACCAGGATCACGCCGATCTTCGCCGTGGCGAACTGGGTGATGCACCACTGCGCGCAGTTCGGCGCCCAGATGCCGAGGCGATCGCCGGTCTGCAAGCCCAGCGCGAGCAAGGCTCGGGCCTGCTCGTCTACTGCTTCGGCCAGTTGCCGCCAGGAGTAACGCAACTGCTGATGGCGCACCACCAGCGCTTCGCCGTCCGGGTGTTGCGCGACAGTCTGATCGAAGCGCTGACCGATGGTCATCGCCAGCAGGGCTTGGTCCTGAGAGCCACGGCTGTAGCTACGCTGTGGGTTTGCACTGGATTGATCCATGACGACCCCTATTGTCTTTATTAGTGGGCTTTCCCGGTTTTGAATCCCTGTGGGAGCGAGCCTGCTCGCGAGCACGCTGCGTCATTCACCCTCGATGGCGACTGTTACAGCGCTTTCGCGAACAGGCTCGCTCCCCCAAAAACAAACCGATATCTGATCCTGAACTGCCCTTACTCTCGCCCAAGTTGACGCTTACGTAAAGCCGATTGACAGTCGAACTGTGGAAGCTTTACGTTAACGTAAAGCTGAACGCCGATTCGTCGTGCGCTCCACCCGATAAAAAAGCCAAAAGGTGACCCATGAGCTATCCATCCCTGAATTTCGCCCTCGGTGAAACCATCGACATGCTGCGCGATCAGGTGCAGTCCTTTGTCGCCGATCAGATCGCCCCGCGTGCCGCGCAGATCGATCAGGACAACCTGTTCCCCGCCGACATGTGGCGCAAGTTCGGTGACATGGGCCTGCTCGGCATCACCGTGCCGGAAGAGTACGGCGGCGCCGGTCTGGGTTATCTGGCGCACGTGGTGGCGATGGAAGAAATCAGCCGTGGCTCGGCGTCGGTGGCGTTGTCCTACGGCGCGCACTCCAACCTCTGCGTCAACCAGATCAACCGCAACGGCAACCACGAACAGAAAACCAAATACCTGCCAAAACTGATCAGCGGCGAGCACGTTGGCGCCCTGGCGATGAGCGAGCCCAACGCTGGTTCCGACGTGGTTTCGATGAAACTGCGCGCCGATAAACGCGGCGACCGCTTCGTCCTCAACGGCAGCAAAACCTGGATCACCAACGGCCCCGACGCCAACACCTACGTGATCTACGCCAAGACCGATCTGGAAAAAGGCCCGCACGGCATCACTGCATTCATCGTCGAGCGCGACTGGAAAGGCTTCAGCCGCAGCAACAAGTTCGACAAGCTGGGCATGCGCGGCTCCAACACCTGCGAGCTGTTTTTCGATGACGTCGAAGTACCGGAAGAGAACATTCTCGGCGTGCTCAACGGTGGCGTGAAAGTGCTGATGAGCGGCCTCGATTATGAGCGCGTAGTGCTGTCGGGCGGGCCGACCGGAATCATGCAGTCGTGCATGGACCTGATCGTGCCGTACATCCACGACCGCAAGCAGTTCGGCCAGAGCATCGGCGAGTTCCAGCTGATCCAGGGCAAAGTCGCCGACATGTACACCCAGCTCAACGCCAGCCGCGCTTATCTGTACGCGGTGGCCCAGGCCTGTGAGCGCGGCGAAACCACGCGCAAGGACGCGGCCGGGGTGATCCTCTACACCGCCGAACGCGCCACGCAAATGGCCCTCGACGCGATCCAGATTCTCGGCGGCAACGGCTACATCAACGAATTCCCGGCCGGCCGCCTGCTGCGCGACGCCAAGCTCTACGAAATCGGCGCCGGCACCAGCGAAATCCGCCGCATGCTGATCGGCCGTGAACTGTTCAACGAGACGAAATGAATTTCGTCAGCTGCAAGCCGCAAGCTACAAGAGAACCACGCTCTTGCCCCAACTTGCAGCTTGCCGCTTGTAGCTAGAAGCTGCTTACGGAGTAAGCCCCATGATTCTGCACACTCAGCTCAACCCGCGTTCAGCGGAGTTCGCCGCCAACAGCGCGGCGATGCTCAAACAGGTCGACGCGCTGCACACCCTGCTCGCCCAAGTGGCGCAGGGTGGCGGTGCGAAGGCTCAGGAACGCCATACCTCGCGGGGTAAATTGCTGCCGCGCGAGCGCATCAATCGCTTGCTTGATCCGGGCTCACCGTTTCTCGAAATCAGCCAACTGGCCGCCCATGCGGTTTACGGCGAAGACGTCCCGGCTGCCGGGGTGATCGCCGGGATCGGCCGCGTCGAAGGCGTCGAGTGCATGATCGTCGCCAATGATGCGACGGTTAAAGGCGGCTCGTATTACCCGCTGACCGTGAAGAAACACCTGCGCGCTCAGACCATCGCCCAGCAGAATCGCCTGCCATGCATTTATCTGGTGGACTCGGGCGGCGCCAACCTGCCTCGGCAGGACGAAGTGTTTCCGGATCGCGAGCACTTCGGGCGGATCTTCTTCAATCAGGCCAACATGAGCGCCATGGGCATCCCGCAGATCGCCGTGGTCATGGGCTCGTGCACCGCTGGCGGCGCGTATGTGCCGGCGATGGCGGACGAGGCGATCATGGTGCGCAACCAGGCGACGATTTTCCTCGCCGGCCCGCCGCTGGTAAAAGCCGCGACCGGCGAAGTGGTCAGTGCCGAAGATCTGGGCGGCGCCGATGTGCACTGCAAGACCTCCGGCGTGGCCGACCATTACGCCGAGAACGACGAACACGCCCTCGCCCTCGCCCGCCGCAGCGTCGCCAACCTCAACTGGCGCAAGCTCGGCGAGGTGCAGCAACGCACGCCGATCGCGCCGCTATACGCCAGCGACGAGCTGTACGGCGTGATTCCGGCCGACGCCAAGCAGCCATTCGATGTGCGCGAAGTGATTGCGCGGCTGGTCGACGGCTCGGTGTTCGATGAATTCAAAGCGCTGTTCGGCACCACGCTGGTCTGCGGTTTCGCGCACTTGCACGGCTACCCGATCGCGATTCTGGCAAACAACGGCATTCTCTTCGCCGAAGCCGCGCAAAAAGGCGCGCATTTCATCGAGCTGGCCTGCCAACGCGGCATCCCGCTGCTGTTTCTGCAGAACATCACTGGCTTCATGGTCGGGCAGAAATACGAGGCCGGCGGTATCGCCAAGCACGGCGCGAAACTGGTGACCGCGGTGGCCTGCGCCAAGGTGCCGAAATTCACCGTGATCATCGGCGGCAGCTTCGGTGCCGGCAACTACGGCATGTGCGGTCGCGCTTACGATCCGCGTTTCTTGTGGATGTGGCCGAATGCGCGGATTGGCGTGATGGGCGCCGAACAGGCCGCCGGCGTCTTGGTGCAGGTCAAGCGCGAACAGGCCGAACGCAGCGGTCAGGCGTTCAGCGCCGAGCAGGAGACCGAGATCAAGCAGCCGATTCTCGACCAGTACGAAGAACAGGGTCACCCCTACTACTCCAGCGCACGACTGTGGGACGACGGCGTCATCGACCCGGCGCAGACCCGCGATGTGCTGGCCCTGGCCTTGTCCGCGTCGCTGAACGCGCCAATCGAACCGAGCCGCTTCGGCGTGTTCCGGATGTGATGCTTTTTGTGGGAGCGAGCCTGCTCGCTCCCACAAGAACCGTGGAGACGGATGAATATGAGCGACTTCAATACCCTCGAACTGCAAAACGACCCACGCGGTTTCGCGACGCTGTGGCTCAACCGCGCCGAGAAAAACAACGCCTTCAACGCCGAGATGATCCGCGAACTGATCCTCGCCCTCGACAAGGTCGCCAGCGATTCGAGTCTGCGTTTCCTGCTGCTGCGTGGGCGCGGCAAGCATTTCAGTGCCGGCGCCGATCTGGCCTGGATGCAGCAATCGGCGGAACTCGATTACCACACCAATCTTGACGATGCCCGCGAACTGGCCGAGCTGATGTACAACCTCGCCAAACTGAAAATCCCCACGCTGGCCGTGGTTCAGGGTGCGGCGTTCGGTGGCGCGCTGGGCTTGATCAGTTGCTGTGACATGGCGATCGGCGCCGATGACGCGCAGTTCTGCCTGTCGGAAGTGCGCATCGGCCTGGCGCCGGCGGTGATCAGTCCGTTCGTGGTGCAGGCGATCGGTGAACGGGCGGCGCGGCGTTACGCGCTGACGGCCGAGCGCTTCGGCGGCCAGCGGGCGCGTGAAATCGGCTTGCTCGCCGAGAGTTATCCTGCCGCTGAGCTGGAGCAACAGGTCGAACAGTGGATCGACAACCTGCTGCTCAACAGCCCCGCCGCGATGCGCGCCAGCAAGGACTTGCTGCGCGAAGTCGGCAACGGCGCGCTGACCCCGGCCCTGCGCCGCTACACCGAAAATGCCATCGCGCGGATTCGCGTCAGCCCTGAAGGCCAGGAAGGCTTGCGCGCCTTCCTGCAGAAACGCCCACCGAACTGGCAAGCCGCATCCACCAAGGAGTCGCGTTGATGAGCGCACCTGTGATTACCACTGTGCTGGTGGCCAACCGTGGCGAAATCGCCTGCCGGGTCATGCGCACTGCCAAGGCACTGGGCCTGACCACCGTCGCCGTGCACAGCGCCACCGACCGCGATGCGCGGCACAGCCGTGAAGCCGATATTCGCGTTGACCTGGGCGGCAGCAAGGCCGCTGAGAGTTATCTGCAAATCGACAAATTGATCGCCGCTGCCAAAGCCAGCGGCGCCCAGGCGATTCATCCCGGCTACGGCTTTCTCTCGGAAAACGCCGGATTCGCCCGCGCCATTGAAGGCGCCGGACTGATCTTCCTCGGCCCGCCCGCCTCGGCCATCGATGCGATGGGCAGCAAATCCGCCGCCAAAGCGCTGATGGAGAAGGCCGGCGTGCCATTGGTGCCGGGCTATCACGGCGAAGCGCAGGATTTCGACACCTTCCGCGAAGCCTGCGAATGCATCGGTTATCCGGTGCTGCTCAAGGCTACGGCCGGCGGCGGTGGTAAAGGCATGAAAGTCGTCGAGGATGTCAGCCAATTGGCCGAAGCCCTCGCCTCGGCACAGCGCGAAGCGCAATCGTCATTTGGCGACTCGCGAATGCTGGTGGAGAAGTATCTGCTCAAGCCGCGTCATGTCGAGATTCAGGTGTTCGCCGATCAGCACGGCAACTGCCTGTATCTCAACGAACGCGATTGCTCGATTCAGCGTCGGCACCAGAAAGTCGTCGAAGAAGCTCCAGCACCGGGACTGACGCCGGCATTGCGCCGGGCGATGGGCGAAGCGGCTGTACGTTCGGCGCAGGCGATCGGTTATGTCGGCGCCGGCACCGTGGAGTTTTTGCTGGATGCGCGCGGCGAATTTTTCTTCATGGAGATGAATACCCGATTGCAGGTCGAGCACCCGGTGACCGAAGCGATCACCGGGCTCGATCTGGTCGCCTGGCAGATCCGCGTCGCCCGTGGTGAAGTGCTGCCGATCACCCAGGCGCAGGTACCGCTCAATGGTCACGCGATTGAAGTACGCCTGTATGCCGAAGATCCGGCGAATGATTTCCTCCCGGCCACCGGGCGTCTGGACTTGTACCGCGAATCGGCGCAAGGGCCGGGGCGGCGGGTCGACAGCGGCGTTGAGGAAGGTGACGAGATATCGCCCTTCTACGACCCGATGCTCGGCAAACTGATCGCCTGGGGTGAAGATCGCGAGCAGGCACGCTTGCGTCTGTTGAGCATGCTCGACGAGTTTGCGATTGGCGGGCTGAAGACCAACATCAATTTCCTGCGCCGGATCATCGCGCATCCGGCGTTTGCAGCGGCAGAGCTGGATACCGGGTTCATTCCGCGTTATCAGGAGCAGTTGCGGCCAGCACCAGGCGCGTTGAGCGATGAGTTCTGGCAGGTGGCGGCGCAGGCGTTTGCGCAGAGTTCGCCCAAGCGTGCGCGGGCAGATGATCCCGCTTCGCCGTGGGCTTCAGCTGGCGGATTGCGAGCAGGTTTGCCGGCGGAAATCACTTTGCATTTGAGTTGCGAGGGACAGGATCGCGCGCTGACTTTGGGCTCTGCGGCCTCTGCGACACTGCTGGGCGAAGCGCTGGTCGTCGAGCATGACGGCGTGCGCCGCCCGTTGCGGGCGATTCGTCAGGGTGGTTCGTTGTATCTGCAATGGGACGGCGAATTACGGCGCATCGATGCGTTCGATCCGATCAGTGCCGTTGAAGCCAGCCACAGCCATCAGGGCGGTCTGACCGCGCCAATGAACGGCAGCATCGTGCGTGTGTTGGTCGAACTGGGCCAGTCGGTCGAGGCCGGGGCGCAACTGGTGGTGCTCGAAGCCATGAAGATGGAACACAGCATCCGCGCGCCGCACGCCGGGGTGATCAAAGCGCTGTACTGCCGGGAAGGCGATATGGTCAGTGAAGGCAGCGCTTTGGTGGAGCTCGAAGAAGAGTGAAATGAAAGGATCGATCCTGGCGTTGAGCGAAGATCGATCCACTCAGTAACGCGCCGTTGCCTGAACCACCACGCCGATAAGCCGGCATTCATCGGTGAGCAGGGTTTTCGGCCAGGTTGGATTGAGCGGCACCAGGTAACGCTGGCCGGCCTGCTCGTCGAGTTTGCGGAAAATCGCTTCTTCGCTGTCCGGCCACTGGGCGATCACCAATTTGCCAGGCACCGCCTCCAGCTCTGGGTCAACCAGAATCAGCATGCCCTCGGCAATGCTCTGGCCGCTGGGCGCGGTCATCGAATCCCCCGTTACCGTCAGCCAGAACGCGGCACCGCCACGAGCGTGGTAATCCGTGAGTTCGAAGCGCTGCTTCGCTGATGCTCCGGGATAGCTCGCCGCCGCGTCGCGCACCTCGCACGGCGCTCGCCAGTCGTAAACCGGGTAACGGAAGTACGGGTTGTACTTCTGCGCCAGCGGCATCTCGTCATCGGCGGCGGGCTGCGGTTCGCGGATCACCAGCACGACTTCCAGGAAATCCATTCCCAGTGCCTTGAGCACCCGGTTCATTTCGGTAACACCGGGCTCGCGACGCTTGTTCAGCCAATGACCGATCCCGCCCTGGGACATGCCGACGCGCTCTCCGAGCTCTGTTTGAGTGACTTTGAGTTCACTCATCTTGGCCTTGACCAATTCAATCCATTTATCCATGTGCCGCACCTTACGCGGACGTCTTCGACCGGCAAAACACATATTGTAGTATTTAAATTCTCGTCACAAATACAGGCGGTACTATCCTAGAGAAACGGACTTTCAAATGAACATGGAGTGCCTTCTCATGATGAACATCAGCAGCAAAGACCTGCCCGATCTGCAAATCGACACCAGCTTCACCTCGCCCCAAGGTAACGCTGCCGCACAGCGCGCGTTGGACTACTACTTGAAACCGACTGTTTCGAAATCCGAGACGGACGAACGGTTCTTCGATGTCAAAAACCATCTCAGTGGCGAGGAAGCACTGGTGCACGCCTCGGACTTGTTGCGATGTGCAGCCGCCACCGCGTTCAAGGCGGCAGAAAACCTGCAAGGCACCAGTCGCGATCTGGCCTTTTCGGTGGTGCACATGGTGGATATGGCGCGGGCGATGGTCGACCATTCGATCGACAACGACGAAGTCACGGCGGACAAGGTACGGGCGGACAGGAAAGAATTTTCCCATCGCGCAGATAAAAACGTTTGACTTGCAAATGATAATGATTATTATTGCAAGCAGCTGATCGCGAGATCAGTCGATGGACCAGAGACCTTAGGTCGGTCTTCTGGACTATCTCCTCATCAGGCTAATCACGGTTTTTGACCCGGCTTTTTGCCGGGTCTTTTTTTGCCCGTTTTCCGGGCTTGTGTCTTCAGGCTAATGAAGTCTTTGGGTGCTGCAAATTCGATGGCGCGGATAATATCAAAAGAATGTTGATTGGCAAGCCGAGCCCGGCCACATTGGGCAAAACTAATGGCAATCAGCACTTGAGAATCAATCGCATAGCCTCTAAGCTGCTGGCGCGTCACGGAGGACGCCCCCCCCGCTACACCCGCAATTCCCCTCGGTTTCAGCATTGCCTGCGTGTAAAGTACCGGTCATAAAAATCCTGCTCAGGAAGCGACTATGACCGTGGCCAAATCTTCGTTCGACATCAGCGCCAATTTCGACAGCGGCAACATCCAAGTCATCGACATCAGCAACCCGCTCAATCCCGTCCTGGCCATCCGCCCGGACACCCGCAGCGCTCATTTTCAGTGGTTCCACTTCAAGGCCAGCGGCCTGCACGTACATCAGGAACACTGGTTTCGCCTGGTCAATGCCAGCCAGTCCTCCTACAACAAAGCCTGGACCGGTTATCAGGCAGTCGCTTCCTACGACCACGTCAACTGGTTCCGCATCCCTACCAGCTTCGAAGGCGACAGCCTGCGCTTCTGCCTCGAAGCCGAACAGACCCACGCCTGGTTCGCCTACTTCGAACCTTACAGCCGCGGCCGTCACGATTGGTTGATCGAGCAGGCGCTGAGCAAGGCTGGCACCCAATTGCTGGCGACCGGCAAAAGTGTCGAAGGCCGTGACATCCAATTGCTGCGCAAAGGCAGCGGTGCCGAAGGCCAGCGCAAAGTCTGGATCATTGCCCAGCAGCACCCGGGCGAGCACATGGCTGAATGGTTCATGGAAGGCGTGATCGAGCGTCTGGAACGCCATGACGACCCGATTCTGAACAAACTGCTGGCGAGCGCCGATCTGTATCTGGTACCGAACATGAATCCGGACGGTGCCTTCCACGGCCACCTGCGCACCAACGCCATGGGCCAGGACTTGAATCGCGCCTGGCAGAACGCCAGTCAGAACATCAGCCCCGAAGTGCTTTTCGTCCAGCAGCAGATGGAAAAGTATGGCGTCGATGCGTTTATCGACGTACACGGCGACGAGGAAATCCCCCACGTCTTCACGGCCGGCTGTGAAGGCAACCCGGGCTTCACTGCGCGTATCGAAAAGCTTGAAGAGCATTTCCGCAGCCACCTCAAGCACACCACCAAAGACTTCCAGACCACCTACGGTTACACCCGCGACGAACCGGGCCAGGCCAATATGACACTGGCCTGCAACAGCGTTGGGCAGAAATTCGACTGCCTGTCGCTGACCCTGGAGATGCCGTTCAAGGACCACGACGACCACCCGGACAAGCTCACCGGCTGGTCGGGCAAACGTTCGAAGCAATTGGGCAAAGACGTGCTGACCACGCTCGCCGACATGGTCGACACCTTGCGCTGACTCCCTCCCCTGTAACAACAAAAGATCGCAGCCGGCCTGCGATCTTTTGCTTTAACCGGTCAGCCGCGATCGCGCCCGCGCAACATGCTGTCGAGCACTTCGTCACGACGCACCCAGCCATGGAACAGCGCCGCCGCCAGGTGCAGCAGCACCGTCAGAAACAGCAGATACGCCAGATAGCCATGCGCCTTGCGCAGCAGCGCAAACAGTTGCGGATCGGCCGGCACAATTGGCGGCAGATGCAGCGACGCCGAAAGCATCACCGGTTCGCCCGAGGCACTGATCATCGCCCAGCCGAGCAACGGCAATACCAGCATCAACGCGTACAACAAGACGTGAGAAGCCTTGGCTGCGAGCACCTGCCAGCCCGGCAGATCATCCGGCAACGGTGGCTGACGCGTGGTGAAGCGCACCAACAGACGCACGATCACCAGCGCCAGGATCGCGATGCCCAGTGGCTTGTGCAGATGTATGAGCCATTCATGGCGAGACGACACCGACGTGACCATGCCCGCACCGATAAACAGCATGGCGATGATCATCAGCGCCATCAGCCAGTGCAGCAGGCGTGCCAGCAAAACGAAATGAGTCGGTTGCTTGCTCATGGGCGAGCCTCCTGTTTGGCGGCGGGCAACTGGCTGACTTCGCTGGTGCGACGCAGGTACGAATCGGCATAGCCGGCAGAACGCGCGGCAAGCAGTGGATCTTCCGAGCCTTGAATCCCGGCCGGGAGCACCAGCGGGTCGTAGTTGATGTCACGGCATTCACCGCTGAGCTGCGGCTGGGTTTTCTCCAGCACCAGAGTCCCGGCGTTCAGCACTTTGCGATCTGCGGGCCAGGTCTTGCTGGCATCGTTTACCGGGTCGCCAGCGTTGGCCAAGGTGATGTTCAACTGGAAGCGCAAAGGCGCTGCGGCCAGGCGTTGCACCAGATCCTTCTCGAGAAAATCGGCGCCTTCAGGAGCGGCGGCACCTGCCGCGTCCTGGGCCAATGGCGTCATGCTCCAGCGCACGGCCTGTTTCTTGCCGTTGCCATCGACCAGATAGAACGCATTGATGCTGTTATAGGTTTCAGTGGCGTAGCTGGCCGAAGGTTTGGCGGTCTTCACCCAAGTCAAAAACGGCACGGCTTCTGGATGTGCAGCGAAGAACGCCGGCACCTTCGCTGGATCGGGCTTGCCGGTGGCCGGATCCGGCGACTGCGCCTGCTGCAATTGATAGAACGCCTCGGGCGTGCCGACCGGAAACACCGGCATGCTGTTCATCCCGGTGCGCCATTGCTGCCCGTCAGCCTGAGTGAAACGCAGTGCCAGACTGCGGATCGGCACGGCGCTGTCCGGCGCATAGGGATTGCCGGCCGGCAAGGCGAAACGCCCCACCACCGGCGTCTGCGGCAGGTTGAACACTTGTGCAGTAGAGAATGCCCGCGCCTCGCCGCTGCTTTCGAAATGGCCGATCACGCAGACACCTTTGGCGTGATTGCGACGAAAGCCGGGATGCACGCCGTTGTTCTTCTCCAGCACATCGACCAGCGCCTTTGGCGTCAGTCGTTGTGGGTCAAGGTTGCCATGCACGTAGGCAAACGCCCCGGCCACAGCGGCGACGATCACGGCAATGCCGCCCAGTCGTAAAACCAGGCTCGCGGCGCTCAGTGGCTGGCGCGGCGGCCTGCCGGGCGGTGCAGCGTTGGGGGACGAGCGATCAACCATGAATATCTCCAGGCCATCGGCCACAAGTGGAAAGAGTCAGCAAGACGCACCCCGTCCGGGTTTATTCCACGGCGCGGTATTTATTTTCGCGCACGGGGAATAACCTGCACTGACGGGCGTCTTCCTAGTCCACAGCGTAGCGACCAGCAGAAATTCATGAGCGAATTCGACGAACAGTTGAGAGAAATCATTCCCAGATTGCGCCGCTTCGCCGTGTCGTTGACGCGCAACAGCAGCAGCGCCGACGATCTGGTCCAGGCCTGCCTCGAGCGGGCACTGTCAGCGTGGGGCGAAAAACGTGCCGAAGGCGACTTGCGCGCGTGGCTGTTTGCGATCCTCTATCGGCAATTTCTCGATGCGCACCGTCGCTCGCGGCGCTATGCGCGGATGCTGGAATTTTTCACCGGCCGCGACGATGCCGAACCCTCAGTGGAACGCACGGTAATCGCCCAGTCGACCCTGCAAGCCTTCGAACGCCTGCCCACCGAACAGCGCGCTTTGTTGCTGATGGTCTCGGTGGAAGGCCTGTCCTATAAAGAGGTCGCCGAGATCCTCGGCGCCCCGATCGGCACCGTGATGTCGCGCCTGTCCCGCGCTCGGCAGGCCTTGCGCCAACTCAGCGACGGCGAAATCAGCAGCCCTTCCTTACGGATACTCAAATGATCAGCCTGCCTCCCAGCGAACGTGATTTGCACGCCTACGTCGACCACCAGCTCAGCGACGCCGACCGGCGCGTCCTCGAGACCTGGCTGGCCAGCCACCCTGAAGAAGCGGCGCAGGTGCGCGCCTGGCAGCGAGACGCCCAGCAATTGCGCGCAGCGCTGAGTGGCGCGTTGCAGCAACCGGACAATCCGGCGCTCGACCCGATGATGATTCGCCAGCGCCGCCGCCAGCAGTCCCGTCGGCATCTGGCCAGCGCCGCGGTGTTGCTGATCGCCGTCAGCGTCGGCGGTTTCAGTGGCTGGCAGGCGCGGGAAATGACCCTGGTACGCCCTGCGCAATTACCGATGACTGACGCGTTGCAAGCCTATCGTCTGATCGCCCAGCAAGGCGTGCTGCCCGCCGATTACAAGGTCGAAAGCGATGGCGACATGCAGCGTTGGCTCGACCGTTACTTCGGCGACGCCAGGCGCTTGCCGGACTTGAAAGCTGCCGGATTCGAGCCGGTCAGCGGGCGCTTGCTCAGCACCGATGAAGGCCCGGCGGCGATGGTGATGTATGAGGACGGCAGCGGCCACAAGGTCAGTTTCTACCTGCGTCCGCCGGGGCCGAAAAACACCCTGTTGCCGCGCGGTTCGCGCAGCGATGGCGATCTGCAGGCCGATTATTGGTCAGGGCCGGGGTACAACTATGCGGTGGTCAGCCCGACCGACTCGCCGGCAGCGCAGTTGCTCAAGCAATCACCAGCGTTTTGAAATCCGCCCCTTGTAGGAGCTGACGAGTGCAACGAGGCTGCGATCTGTTGGCGACAACCCAAGATCAAAAGATCGCAGCCTCGTTGCACTCGTCAGCTCCTACAGGTGAACCGTGCACATATTTCATGGAGCCAGCCCCTGAGCTCTGGTTACACTTGGGCCACCGCGCTCCCGTTGGAGCCCGGCCCATTTACCAGGAGCCTGTCCCGCGTGCCCGCCCGAACGCCGAAACGATCACGAATGAGCCAACGCTGGCCGATTTTGCGCCGCCTGTTCGGCCAAGGCCTGCCCGCCAGCGCCGGGCACGATGCTCATGCCGCGACCATCCGCGATTATTTCCGCGACAAGGCCAAAAGCCAGGGCTACACCCTCAGCCGCAGTCAGCAGCAAGTCATCGACTGCATGGCGCAGCAAGCCAGCGTGCTGCTCGGCGACAGCGGCCACACGCCGCCGAGTCTGTACCTGTACGGCGCCGTCGGGCGCGGCAAGAGCTGGTTGCTCGACGGGTTCTTCCAGGCGCTGCCGATCACGCGTAAACGGCGCCTGCATTTCCATCAGTTCTTCGCTCGGTTGCACGACGGCATGTTCCGTCATCGCTTGGAGGAAGACGCGCTGGAAATCACCCTGGATGAGTGGCTGGAAGATTGCCAGGTACTGTGTTTCGACGAGTTTCATGTGCACGACATCGGCGACGCGATGCTCATCACGCGGCTGTTCAAGGCCCTGTTCAAGCGGCGGATCATGCTGCTGGTGACGTCTAACTATGCGCCGGAGGGCCTGCTGCCCAATCCGCTGTATCACGCGCGCTTCAAACCGGTAATCGAGCTGATCAACACGCGCATGCAGGTGATGGAAGTCGGCGGCGCCCACGACTACCGCACGCTCAACCATCAACACACGCATCAAGTTTTCACCCAAGGACATTACGTGTGGCCGGAGACATCGGCTCAACGCCAGGCCCTGAACCTGCCAGCAGCCGACGCGCCGGCCCTGGCCCTTGAGGTTGGCAAACGTCAGTTGCAGGCGCGTTTATGCGAGGGCCGAAGAGTCGCGTTCACCTTCAACGACTTGTGTGAACAGCCGACGGCGGTGATGGATTATCTGCAGCTGTGCCAGCGCTTCGACCAGTGGATCATCGATGACCTGCCACAGCTCGGCGAGTGTCCGATCGCCGTGCAACAGCGCTTCATCAATCTGATCGACGTGCTTTACGACCAGGACAAGCACCTGACCCTGCTCGGCCAGTTGCCGCTCGGCCAGAGCCTGGAAGGTCACGCCATCGACCTAGCACGCACGCGCAGCCGGTTGGGGCAATTGCAGGAGATCCACGAACCCAACTGACACCCTGAACCCTGTGGGAGCGAGCCTGCTCGCGAAAGCGGTGTATCAGTTACATAAATTCTGACTGACATACCGCTTTCGCGAGCAGGCTCGCTCCCACAAGGTCACGGGCCAACTTCAATACCAGATAAACCAGAGATTGCTTTACCGCTATCATGTCGCCCATCCTCAGCGCCCCCCGCGTCGCTTCACCGATCAATGGCGAATCAAAACATGCACACCCTTGCTCAATTGCGCGCCGGCGAGCTGTCAGGCATTACCCGCCTCGACCTGTCCTGCGGGCTGACCGAATTCCCCCGCGAAATTTTCCAACTGGCCGACACGCTGGAAGTGCTCAACCTCAGCGGCAACGCGTTATCCAGCCTGCCCGCTGACCTGCATCGCCTGACCCGCCTGCGCGTGCTGTTCTGCTCCGACAACCAGTTCACCGAACTGCCGGCGTGCCTCGGCCAGTGCACTGCGCTGACGATGGTCGGCTTCAAGGCCAACCGCCTCGTCAATGTGCCCGGTGCCGCCCTGCCGCCGCATCTGCGCTGGCTGATCCTCACCGATAACCGCATCGAGAATCTGCCGAAGGAACTGGGTGAGCGCCCCGCTTTGCAGAAGCTCATGCTCGCCGGTAATCGCCTGCGCTCGCTGCCAGAATCTCTGCGCGATTGTCATCGATTGGAATTGCTCCGCATCGCCGCCAACCAGCTCAACGAGCTGCCGCAGTGGCTGCTGACCTTGCCGAGCCTGACCTGGCTGGCCTACGCCGGCAATCCGCTGGAAACCGAAGCCGATGCCGCTGCCCTTGAGGCCACGCCGCTGATCGACTGGTCGACGCTGCGCCTGGAACAGCAACTGGGCGAAGGCGCTTCCGGGGTGATTTCCCGGGCGGTCTGGCAGCGTGACGATGGCACGGCGCAAGCGGTTGCGGTGAAGCTGTACAAAGGCGAAATGACCAGCGACGGCTCGCCGTTGCACGAGATGAACGCCTGCATCACCGCCGGTTTGCACCCCAACCTGATCCGCGTCGAAGGGCGCATCAGCGGCCACCCCGATCAACAGCAGGGTCTGGTGATGCAACTGATTGATCCGAGCTTCGGCAATCTCGCCAGCTTGCCGAGCCTGGACTCCTGCTCGCGGGATGTTTATGCCGAGGACTGCCGGTTCACAGCGGAGGTTGCCCTGCGCGTCGCTAAAGGCATCGCCTCAGCGGCCGAGCACCTGCACCGCCAAGGCATCACCCATGGCGACCTCTATGGCCACAACATTCTGTTGAACGATCGCGGCGATTGTCTGCTCGGGGATTTCGGCGCGGCCTCATTTCATGCCACCCGCGATGATCTGCAGACGCGCGCATTGCAGCGCCTGGAAGTCCGTGCGTTCGGTGTGTTGTTGGGGGAATTGCTGGAGCGTGTCGACTCAGGATTGAGCACGGAGCGGCGCGCGCAACTGCAGGCGCTGGAACGACGTTGCTGTCAGGCCGATGTGCTGGGACGGCCGGGGTTCAGTGAAGTCATCGAGGTGCTGGAGAATCTGTGACCGCTGCACGGTCATTCGCCAGCAGGCTCGCTCCCACATTGGACTGCATTGCAAATGTGGGAGCGAGCCCGCTCGCGAAGAGGGCCTTACTGACGCAACTGATCAGCCAGCCAGACCGACAAACATGTCCTGCACGTCATCATGGTTGTCGAGACCTTCGAGGAACGCTTCGACTTCAGCCATTTGCTCGGCGCTCAAGTCGCTGACCGGGTTCTTCGGCTGGTAGCCGAGTTTCGCCGACAACACGGTGAAACCCTGCTCGGGCAGAGCTTTCTGCACCGCGTCGAGGTCAGTCGGGTCGGTGAGAAACAGCGTCGCGCCCTCTTCACCCGGTTCGAAATCCTGAGCACCGGCTTCGATCGCCGCCATCTCCGGATCGGCGTCCGGGGTGTCCGGCGAAGCTTCGATCATGCCGACGTGGTTGAACATCCACGCCACCGAGCCGGAAGCGCCCAACTGACCCTTGCGGAAGGCCACGCGGATTTCCGCGACGGTGCGGTTGATGTTGTCGGTGACGCATTCAACGATCAGCGGCACCTGATGCGGGGCAAAGCCTTCGTAGGTCACGCGATGGTATTGCACGGTTTCACCCAGCAGACCGGCGCCTTTCTTGATCGCGCGATCGAGGGTTTCTTTTGGCATCGAGGCTTTCTTCGCCTGCTCGACCACCAGACGCAGGTGTGCGTTGGTGGCGGTATCGGCACCGTTGCGTGCAGCAATGGTGATTTCCTTCACCAGTTTGCCGAAGATCTTCCCTTTGGCGTTGGCTGCCGCTTCTTTGTGTTTAACCTTCCACTGTGCGCCCATTACTCACTCTCTTGATCTGTGGCGCCGAGACATCTATTGGCCGACGCGTGGCGGCAAGTTTATACGGCCTATAGTCGGCAATCACCCAAAAAAACAGCCGGCGGAATCGACATCTTCACCAAAGCATGTAGGGGGATTCTGAAAAGCGCCTTTGACATGACCATTCAGCCTGACGGTTTCGTACCCTTGAAACCCCGTATCGCCTGACAGGGCCTGCTCGAATGCTCAATGACAAGGAAAGTCCGTTCACCCTTACTCTGACCGACAGCGAATTGCGCCTGCCGGTCGTGCGTTTTCGCGGCGAGGAAGCGTTGAACCAGCCCTACCGTTTCGACATCGAACTGCTCGGCCTCGCCCCGGCCATCGCCCCTGGCTCCTTTTTGCACAGGCCGGCCTTTCTGCGGCTGAGTGAACAGCACGGTTTCCACGGCGTCATTTCCAGCGCCAGCTGCGAACATCGCGGCACGCACCGGGTAGGCTATCGACTCACCCTGGTGCCGCATCTGCAACAACTGGCGAAAGCGCATAAACGACGCGTGATTACCCATCTGAGTGTGCCGCAGATCATCCAGCAACTGCTCGAAGAACATGCCCTGCCAGCGCATGGCTACCGTATTGAAATGACCGTGGGCCATTACCCGGCGCGGGCGTTTTGCATTCAGTACGAAGAAAGCGACTTGGCACTGGTGCAGCGCCTATGCGAAGAAGAAGGCATCCACTATCACTTCGAACATGGGCCGGACGGACACGTCGTAGTGTTCGCCGACGACAGCCTGAGCCTGCCCCAGGAACCGATCGAAATTCCCTTCAATGTCGATGAGCAACCACCATCGCCGTGCGTCAGCGCGCTCTATCAACAGCATCGCGCGGCGCCGGTGCCAATGCTGCACGCAGTGCGCAATCGCGGTCAGCCAACCGGCAATGCCGAAGCAGCCAACGAAGTCTCGACAGAGTTGCCGATGCCCGCGCGATCGCTGGAACGTCTGCACGCCGAACAGCGCAGCCGGCGTCATCTGCAACGCCAACGCTGCCAGTTGCGCTCCATTCACGGGCGCAGCGATTGCAGCGAGGTGCTCAGTGGCCGATTGCTGTTGGTGACCGAGCACCCGATCCATTATTTCAACGAACAATGGCTGATCAGCGCCGTGCGCCACCACGGGCAGCACCCTTCGATTCTTGACCCGGCCGCAACTGTTCATCGCTATCACAACGATTTCACTGCACAGCCCTGGTCGAGCGACTTTCGCCCAGCACTCAAACAGCCGCGTCCGAATGTGGCCGGTTACCACCTGGCGCGGGTAGCGGGTGCGCCGGGGCAGCCAGCGCAAGTAGATGAAAACGGCTGCCTCGCCGTGATCTTGTGGCCCACTGAAAATCAGTACGGCAACGACAGTGACGCTCTCTGGCTGCCAATCGCCATGAACCGGCTCAGCGGCCCCGTCTCCGTCGATCAATTACCGCGCGCTGGCAGTGAAGTGTGGGTGAGTTTCCTCGACAGCGATCCGGACCGTCCGATCCTGTGCCTCAGCCACGCACGCCAGCCGCCGGAGCGCGAATCAGAACCCGCGCGCGACAGCCTGTTGCTCGACTGGCTGAGCCACCGCGCCGAACATTGATCGACGCCTCAGCATTTGTCCGCCTTGCCCGCCGCCGCCGCGAACTTGGCCAGGCGCACGTCCAGATGCCGAGGCCGGCGCCCGTGATCTTCGGCGCGCTCCTTGCGGCGGATGGCGTTGCGCACCATCAGCGAGCCGAGGTAGCGAATCGGTTCCGGCGGGAAATAGCCCAGCGGCCCGTTGACCAGCGGCGAACGGGTCCACGGGTTATCCAGGCCTTGCACCAGCGCGGCAAGAATCTGCCCGCCCATGTGACACGGGCCGACGCCGCTGCCGGAATAACCGAAGCCGTAAAACACATTGCCCGCCCCGCTCATCTGGCCGAAAAAAGGTAAACCGGTCACCGAACGATCCGACGGGCCGTTCCACGTCGCGTCGATTTTGACCTCGGCAAACGCCGGGAAGAAATCGGCGAGACTGCGCTTGAGCAATCCGGCATATGGCGACGGCTGATCGAACACCGGCAGCATCCGCCCGCCATAGGCGAAGGTGTTGCCGCCCTTGCCGAGCATGATCCGGCCGTCCGGGGTGTTGTGGTAGTAGTGCACGAAGATCCGCGAATCGAGGACGGTGACGCCGCTGGTCAAACCGATTTGCTGCAGCAGGTCCGGGCGCGGCTCGGTGATCAGCATGTCACTGGAAACAATCGCCACACTGCGTTCGAACTGAGGAAACGCGCGGGCCATCCACGCGTTCATCGCAAGTACCACTCGGTCGGCGATGACCTTGCCGCTCGGTGTGTGAATGCGTGCCGGGCGGCCCTCTTCCAGCCCGGTCATCGCCGTGCCTTCATGAATTTTCACGCCCAATTGCAGCGCCACCCGGCGCAGACCGCGCACCAGTTTGCCCGGTTGCACGCTGGCAGCCGCCGGGGAAAACCAACCCTCCAGGTGTTTTGCTGAGCCAGCCATGCGCTGCACATCGGCGAGCGGTCGCTGGCTGAACGAGTTGATGCCGTTACGCTCCAGCGCCGCGATCACCGCGTCAGTTGCGCCGACCTGAGCGCGATTGGTCGCGGTGTACAGCGTGCCGTCGAGGCGGTAATCGGCATCGACGCCATACTGCTCGCAGAACTCGCCGATCGCATGGATGCTGCGCTCGGATTCCTTGACCAGACGCACCGCCTCGTCGACGCCGAACAAGCGTTCCAGGGTGAAATATTTTGCCGACCATGACAATGCACAGCCGCCGTTGCGGCCACTGGCACCGGCACCGCAGATGTCCGCCTCGATCAGCAGCACCTCCAACTCGGGGTTTTGCTGCTTGAGCATGATCGCCGTCCACAGTCCGGTGTAGCCGCCGCCAACAATGCACACATCCGTGCGCACCTCGCCTTGCAGCGGTGGACACTGTTCGGATACGTCGGCCTGCAAGGCCTGCTCGAGCCAGAACGGTCGCATGGGAAATCTCCAGTCAGAAAGCCACGACGCAACCTGCCGCGCACCGCGCAGCAGGCCACGGGGCGAGGGGTTTCAGGAACGCAACGGTTTGACGCTCAGCGCGCAGTTGGGGATCGCCGCACGCGGCTCCATCACGCCGACCGGCCGACTGTTCCAGTGCGGAATCAGCACCAGCGCCGAGAACAGCGCGCATCCGGCGAAGACGATGAACACCGTCACCGAGTCGAAGTAGCCCGGCAGCAAACCGCCGAGCACCGCGCCAACCGAGCCGCAGCCGTTGACGAAACCGGCGGCAGTGGCGCCGGCCTTGGCCTTGCCGAAATCGATGGCGGCCGCACCGCTGATCATCGAGTCCGGGCCGTACAACGTCAGGCCCATGACGAACAGCAGCGCGACGACCAACAACACGCTGCCGGTATTGAGCGCAGCCATGAATAGCGCCAGCGTTACGGTCAGCGCCAACAGGCTCAGCACGCAGGCCGGCATGCGTCGGGCGCCGAAGAGTTTGTCCGAGGCCAGGCCGATCATGATCGGCCCGAGCAATCCGGCCAGTTCAAACGCGGTGGGAATGATCGCCGCGCCGACCTTGCCGACACTGGGCATCTGTTCGAAAACAATCACCGGCCCCCACAACAGGATCGCGTAGCGCGCCGGTTTCAGCAGGAAATACGCCAGGCCCAGCACCAGCACCGTGCGGTTGCGCAGGATTTCCTTCAACGGCTCCCACATGCTGAGTTTGCTGTTGGCTTCGGTTTCTTCGGCGGTCAGTTCCGGCTCGGGCTCCACCGCCGGCAAGCCGACGTCTTCCGGTTTGTTGCGCTGGAAGATAAAGAACAGCACGGCGACCACCGCGACCACCGCCGCGCTGGAAATGAACGCCGCGTGCCAGGTGCCGACCAGTGTGTAGGCCCACCAGCCAGCGAAAGGCGAGGCGACCAGACCACCAAACGCGTAACAGGAACTCCACAAGCCGAGCACCCGCCCGCGCTGCTCTGACGGGAAGAAGCTGCCAAGGTTTTTACACAGCCCGGACCAGCCAGTGGACTGCGCCAAACCTTGAATCAACATGCACGTGGCGAAAATCGGCAAGGTAGCGAAACTGCCCATCACCAGCGCCGCAGCGGCGGATATCAGCAAACCGCCAAGCACCACGACTCGCGGACCGAAGCGATCGGCGAGCATCCCCCAGGTGAACTGACCGAGGGCATACGCCGCCAGATAGATCGCGTCGAGGTTGGCCATGGCCATTTTGTCGAGGGTGAAATCAGGGTCTTCGGCGATGCCCAGTTTGGCTACCGAAAAGGCTTTGCGGGTGAAGTAAAACGCGGCGTACGCGAGCCAGGTAATAGCGAAGATCTGCACGCGCCAACGCGCCAGTGTGCCGATGTGCTTGTTCATGGTGGTTCTGACCTCAGGGTGTGAGTGTGCCGGCAGAATCGTTAAGAAAAACGCCTGTGTTTTTTATTGTTGAGCACTGCGATACCGCCCCTTCCCTTCGGCGATAACGGTCAGATGAGTCTGCTGTTGCACGCACAGGCTCATGGGCCGGCGCCGCTGCTCGACCGAACAGTCAGCGATGGCGTGAGCCGATCAAAGCAATTACTGTTTAATAAATAAAATCGATTTATCGTATTTCACACATAAGCTGAGCTTGTTACTGGAGCCACCATGTCCGTCTCTCACGCCCAACTCAAAGCGTTTCACGCTGTGGCCGTCCATGGCAGCTTCACCCGCGCCGCCGAGCGGCTTTATCTGACGCAACCGGCGATTTCCGACCAGGTACGCAAACTCGAAGAACGCTTCGGTGTATTGCTGTTTCACCGCAATAAACGTTCCGTACGCCTGACCGACCTGGGCGAGCGTCTGCTGGCGATCACTCAGCGCCTGTTCGTGATCGAAGCCGAAGCGCAGGAATTGCTGCAGGAATCCCAGGCCCTGCAGACCGGCAGCCTGATTCTCGCGGTGGACGCGCCGATCCACGTGTTGCCGCAGATCGCACGATTCTGCGAGCGCTATCCAGGCATCAGCGTGAAAATCGAGACCGGCAACACCGATGAATCGCTATTTCGCCTGTTCAACTATCAGGCCGATCTGGCGTTGCTTGGTCGCGATGTCACTGATGAACGCTTGCTGTGCGTGCCGTTGCGCAACGATCCGATGGTGGCGTTCGTTTCGCGCAATCATCCGTGGGCCGAGCGCGAATCGATCTGTCTGGCCGATCTGGATGACACGCCACTGGTGCTGCGTGAGATCGGTTCAGTGACCCGGCAGACGCTGGAAGAGGAAATGTCCCGAGCGGGATTGCGCATTCGTCCGGCGATTCAGGTTGAAGGTCGGGAAGCGGCGCGCGAGGCCGTGGTGGTGGGGATTGGCGTTGGCGTGGTTTCAGCGGCTGAGTTCGGCGCTGACTCACGGGTCTGCGCGTTGCCGATCACCGACTGCCAGAGGCGCCTGACCGAAACCCTGGTGTGCTTGCGCGAACAGAGTTCGCGGCGAGTAGTGGCGACGTTTCTTGATATGGTTCGCGAGAGCCTTGTGTAAACAGTATTGGCCCCCTCGCGAGCAGGCTCGCTCCCACATGGGACCGCGCTCTGTAGTGTGGGAGCGAGCCTGCTCGCGAAGGAGTCGCCTCGGTGTTCAGACAGGAGCCAGATCAAAAAACGCCTGAATCAAGCGCAACTCGCGCCGGCGCTCCATGCAGCCAATCATGTGCCGGTTCACCAGCCCTTCCCCGGCAATCGGGATCGCCACCACGCGCGGGTCATGACTGACCTCCACCGATGACACCACACCGACACCCAACTCGGCCGCAACCGCTTCGGTCACCGCCTCGCGACTGTCCAGCTCCAGCAACACGCGCGGCTGAATCGAGGCCTGCGCACACGCTTGATCAAAAGTGCGCCGGGTAATCGAACTCGGCTCGCGCAGAACCATGATCACTTGATCCAGCTCCTTGAGTTTTACTTCGCCTGAGCGATCCGCCCAGCGATGCCCCGCCGGCACCAGCGCGCAGATCCGCGATTCGCTCAGCGCTTGCAGATGCAGGCCCTTGCGCGGCTCGACCTCGGTCAGCACCGCTACATCGGCGTGTTCCGACAACAGCGCCGCCAGGGTTTCCTGGGCATTGCCCAGACGCAGGTTCACCGTGATGCCCGGATAGCGTGCGCGCAGGCTCGCCAGCATCGGCATGACCATGTGCGGCCCATCCGCCGCCACCTCCAGACGCCCGGTCAACAGCTGTCGATTGGCCTCGAGCAGCGTCTGCGCCTCTTCCGCCAGGCCGAACATGGCGCGAGTGATCGCCGCCAGTTTGGTGCCTTCCTCAGTCAGCTCCACCCGTCGCGCGGTGCGCCGCAGCAAGGTGATCTGGTAGTGCTCCTCCAGCGCCTTGATGTGTCCGGTGACCGCCGGCTGGCTGATGAACAACCGTGCAGCCGCGCGGGTGAAGCTGCCTTCGCGGGCCACGGCGTCGAAGGCGCGCAGCTGAAACAGGTTCATGAATAACCCTCACTGATGACTGGCATAACAACAAACAATTTGATTGATGCAGCGGCGAATTGCAACGTAGGCCCCGTAGCTTCATCCCACAGCGTTTTCGCGAGGACACACGAATGAGTACCGCCGCACCGATTCTGCTCACTCCCGGCCCGTTGACCACTTCGGCCCGCACCCGTCAGGCCATGATGGTCGACTGGGGTTCGTGGGATGACCGCTTCAACCAGCTGACCGCCAGCCTGTGCGAGCAATTGCTGGCCATCCTTAACGGCGCCGCCAGCCACCATTGCGTACCGTTACAGGGCAGCGGCACGTTCGCTGTCGAAGCGGCCATCGGCACGTTGGTACCCCGTGATGGCAAAATTCTCGTGCTGATCAACGGCGCTTACGGCAAACGGCTGGCGAAGATCTGCGAAGTGCTCGGGCGCTCGTTCAGCACCTTCGAAACCGCCGAAGACGAACCGACCACCGCCGCTGACGTCGACCGTTTGCTGCGCGCCGACGCAGACATCACCCACGTGGCGCTGATCCACTGCGAAACCAGCACCGGCATTCTCAATCCGCTGGCGGAAATCGCCGAGGTCGTGGCGCAACACGGCAAACGTCTGATCATCGACGCCATGAGCTCTTTCGGCGCATTGCCGGTAGACGCGCAAAAAGTGCCGTTCGACGCGCTGATCGCCGCCTCCGGTAAATGCCTGGAAGGTGTACCGGGGATGGGTTTTGTCTTCGCCCGCAAAGAATCTCTGGCCGCCGCTGCCGGTAACTCGCACTCGCTGGCGATGGACCTGTACGACCAGCACGCCTACATGATGAAAACCGGGCAATGGCGCTTCACCCCGCCCACGCATGTGGTCGCGGCGCTGCACGAAGCATTACTGCAATACAGCGAAGAAGGCGGTCTGCCGGCGCGGCATGCGCGGTATGCGGCGAACTGTCAGGCACTGATGGAAGAGATGAACAAGCTCGGCTTGCGCAGCTTCCTGCCGGCGGCGATTCAGGCGCCGATCATCGCCACTTTCCATGCCCCGCAGGATCCGCGTTACCAGTTCAAGGACTTCTATGAGCGGGTCAAGGCCAAGGGTTACATCCTCTACCCCGGCAAACTGACCCAGGTCGAAACCTTCCGCGTCGGCTGCATCGGCCACGTAACCCCGGACGAAATGCGCCAGGCCGTGGCAGCAGTGGGTGAAGTGCTGCGCGAAATGGAAGTGCTCGACATCTGAGCCTCACCTCGCTCCCACATTTTGATCTCATTTTCAAATCAGGAATTGATTGCCATGAACTACACCAATCCAGACAAGCTGCAAGCCGCGATCCTCGACTGGGCCGGCACCGTGGTCGATTTCGGCTCGTTTGCGCCGACGCAGATTTTTGTCGAGGCCTTCGCCGAATTCGACGTGCAGGTATCGATCGAAGAAGCCCGTGGGCCGATGGGCATGGGCAAGTGGGACCACATCCGCACCCTGTGCGATCAACCGCAGGTGGCCGAGCGTTATCGCAAGGTGTTCGGCCGGACGCCGACCGACGATGACGTCACCGCTATCTACAACCGCTTCATGCCGTTGCAGATCGAGAAAATCGCCGAGCACTCGGCACTGATTCCCGGCGCGCTGGACGCCATCGCCCAACTGCGCGCGCAAGGCATCAAGATCGGTTCCTGCTCCGGCTATCCGAAAGCGGTCATGGACAAAGTCGTCGAACTGGCCGCCAGCAACGGCTACGTCGCCGATCACGTAGTCGCCACCGATGAAGTGCCAAACGGTCGCCCATGGCCGGCACAAGCGTTGGCCAACGTGATCGCCCTGGGCATCGACGATGTTGCAGCGTGCGTGAAAATCGACGACACCGTGCCGGGCATTTTGGAAGGTCGCCGTGCCGGCATGTGGACGGTTGCGCTGATTTGCTCGGGCAACGCCCTGGGTCTGGACTATGAAGGTTTCCGCGCACTCGGCAGCGATGAACTGGCCACTGAACGCAAGCGCATCCACGCGCTGTTTGAAAGTTCGCGCCCGCATTACATGATCGACACCATCAGTGATTTGCCAGAAGTGATCGCTGACATTAACAAGCGTCTGGCCAACGGTGAAATGCCGCAAAACGCTTGAGCCTCATTAAAAAACACCGCTGATCGATCGTTATCAGCGGTGTTTTTTTGCTTTTGCTTATCAGAAGTACTAATCACGGCATTGAAACTTACTCGCTGACAATATTACCTTGCGCATCATAAGCCAGACCATCTGGATATTTGGTGCTGCCATCCGGTAATTGCTCGGTACCGTCTTCCCAGACAATGCGTCCATCGGGATATTGAATGATATTGTCCGGCCAGACAATCAGCCCGTTTGGATGTTCCACCCTGCCATCGTCATGCTGAATAATTCCGTCAGGACGCTTGATCGAGGTTTTATCCGCATCAATCAGACTACCGTCGGGCAATGTAGTCGAACCGTCGGCATTGGCTGTCGCTCCAGCAGCCTGGATCAATGCGATCAACGCCACTGGATCGATATTGAAGTTGATCGTCGGCCATGGCATTGGCGGCCGCTTGGATTCGATTGGCGAGGTCGGTTTGACCGGGTCGGTCGGCGTCACTGGTTTGGGCGGCACGACCGGTTTGGCTGGGGCCACTGGCCTCGGCGGCACGACCGGTTTGGCTGGGGCCACTGGCTTCGGCGGCACGGCCGGTTTGGCTGGGGCCACTGGCTTCGGCGGCACGGCCGGTTTGGTCGGGGCAACTGGCCTCGGCGGCACAGCCGGTTTGGTCGGGGCTACTGGCCTTGGTGGCACGACCGGTTTGGCGGGAATTACTGGCTTTGTCGTGGTGATAGACGGACGAGGCTTCGGGCTCGGAGGTTTCATATTCATACTCAAATAAAAATATACGTTTAATCTTTAACAACCAATTAAAGACCCGACCAGACAATAAGCACCCAATACAAACTATTCAAACCAAAACAGAACACAAGATATAAACAACATAAAGTTACGCAAAACTTAACAACACCCAATACTGACTTCCAAACGGCAATCAAATCAAAACCAGACAGAGCGCACTTCCCGCCGTTGCAAAAAACATCACACACTCCGGGCAAAAACATCCCGGCAGGTTTACAGTGAAACCAGTGCCGTGACGACGGCTGATCGCATTCAGATCCCGAGGAAAATCTTATGCCGTGGACAAGCTCAGAATCGCGTTACAGCACTGTTTCGGTTCTGCTGCACTGGCTGATGCTGGTGCTGTTGGCGCTGGTTTACGCCAGCATGGAACTGCGTGGCTTCTTTCCCAAGGGCAGCGGCGGTCGCACGCTGATTCGCGAAATGCACTATCTGCTGGGCCTGACCGTATTTGTATTGGTTTGGTTTCGCCTGCTCGCGCGCAGCCTCGGCCCTGCGCCGAAAATCTTCCCCGCGTCGCCCGCCTGGCAAACCGTGGTAGCGCGCTTGATGCACTGGGCGTTGTACGTGTTCATGATCAGCATGCCGATATTGGGCTGGCTGATCACCAGTGCCGAGGGCCATCAGGTCATGTTCTACGGTTTCGATTTGCCGCTATTGGTCGGTGAAGACAAGGCGTTCGCCAAGCAAGTCGAAGGCTGGCATGTGCTGATCGCCACGATCGGCTATTGGCTAATCGGTCTGCACGCGCTGGCGGGTATTTATCATCATTACGTGGTGCGCGATAACACCCTGCTGCGAATGATGCCCAAGCGCGGCTGAGCTTCGTGGCGAGGCAGCTTGCTCCCGCTGGGCTGTGCAGCAGCTCCAGAGCCTGAGCGTGCTGTAAGCCAGAATAATCGCGCGGTGAGGGCTGACGACGGCTGCGCCGCCGATCTTCAGCAAGCTTCCTCGCCACAAGACTTCAGTGACCCGCAGGATGCATGTCGAAAACTCTGCGTCCTTGCAGGCCGCCGGTATGCACAACGACGAGCCGCGTACCTCTGGCGAATTTGCCCGCTTCAACATGCTGCTTGAGCGCCAGCAAGGCTTTGCCGGTGTACAGCGGTTCCAAAGGGATGCCGCTGGTTCGCTCGGTCTGTTCGATGAAGGTCAGCAACGTCTGGTCAACCTTGGCGAAGCCACCCCGGCTGGCGTCGATCAACTGATAGCTCGCCACGGGCCCGATGGCTTGCGCCAGAATCGACTCGACGTTCGGCGCTACGCCGTAATCATCCGGCACTGCCAGTGCGCCATACAGTGAGCGCTTGCCACTATCCGCCAGCGCCAGACCGGCCAGGGTCGTGCCGGTGCCGCAGGCCAGCCACCAGGCGTCGAATTCATCCCAGCCCAAGTTCACCAATTGCTCATCGACTTGCTGTGTGATTGCTACGCAACCCAGTGCACCGGCGAGTCCACCACCGCCCTCGGGCACCGCATGCAACGTCGGATATTGCGCCAGCCACGGCGTCCAGAATCCCGTTTCGTGCCGCGCGCGATAGCCGGCATAACCCAGCCAGTGCAACTGCATGCCGAACGCGTGCAAATCCTGCACCGTCGGCGTGTCCTGCGGATGCCCGCGTAACAGCCCCACGGTTCTGAACCCCAGCCGCTTGCCCGCCGCCGCCAGCGCATGCAGATGATTGGAATGCGCACCACCGAGACTGATAAGGCCCTCGGCGCCGGCGCGCTCAGCGGTGTTGAGATGTTCGACGAGTTTGAACCACTTGTTGCCGCTGATCAGCGAATCGATCTGGTCGAGGCGCAGGATCGCCACTTCAATGCCGGCGGTTGCCAGCCAGTCAAGACGGAGCGGTTCGAGAGGGGCTCGGGGTAGCCAGTTGGGGGGAGGCAAAAGCATGGGCGCTGTGCAATCTGGAAAAGACCCCATACTAGTAGGAGCTGCCGCAGGCTGCGATCTTTTGATCTTGCTGTTGAAATCAGGATCAACAGATTGCAGCCTGCGCCAGCGCCTACAGAATGTGTTTACAACTCGGCCGCGAGGCGCGAACCCTGATTGATCGCGCGCTTGGCATCGAGCTCCGCAGCGACATCCGCGCCGCCGATCAAGTGCACGTTCTGCCCGGCTTCGACCAAGCCATCGTGCAACTCACGCAGTGGATCCTGCCCGGCGCAAATCACGATGTTGTCCACCGCCAGCAGTTGCGGCTCGCCGGCTTCGCCGATGCGAATGTGCAAGCCCTGGTCATCGATGCTCAGGTATTCGACGCTGTTGAGCATCTGCACCTGTTTGTTCTTCAGACCGGTGCGGTGAATCCAGCCGGTGGTTTTGCCAAGGCCGTCGCCGACCTTGGTTTTCTTGCGCTGCAACAGGAACACCTCACGGGCCGGCGCATGCGGTGCGGCTTTGATTCCCGCCACCCCACCCCGCGCTTCAAGCTGCGTGTCGATGCCCCACTCTTTCCAGAACGCCGCGCGATCCAGACTGGTGGCCACGCCTTGATGGACGAGGAATTCCGACACGTCAAAACCGATACCACCCGCACCGATCACCGCGACACGCTTGCCAACCGGCTTGCGCTCGAGGATCACGTCCAGATAACTCAGCACCTTGGCATTCTCGACGCCGGGAATCGCCGGCACGCGCGGGGCGATACCGGTGGCGAGAATGATCTCGTCGTAACCGCCTTCAACCAGTTTCGCCACGTCGACACGGGTGTTCAGGCACACCTCGACATTCGTCGTTTGCAGCTTGCGGTTGAAGTAGCGCAGGGTTTCGAAAAACTCCTCCTTGCCCGGTACGCGCTTGGCGATATTGAACTGGCCACCGATCTCGCTGGCGGAATCGAACAGCGTCACCTGATGACCGCGCTCGGCGGCGACGGTGGCGGCGGACAAGCCGGCGGGACCGGCACCGACCACGGCGATTTTCTTGATCTGCTGCACTGGCAGGTAATTGAGTTCGGTCTCGTGGCAGGCGCGCGGGTTGACCAGGCAACTGGTGAGCTTGCCGCCAAAGGTGTGGTCGAGGCACGCCTGGTTGCAGCCGATGCAGGTGTTGATTTCGTCGGCGCGGCCTGCGGCGGCCTTGTTGACGAAGTCTGGGTCGGCGAGGAATGGTCGGGCCATGGAGACCATGTCGGCATCGCCTTCGGCAAGAATCTGCTCGGCAATTTCCGGGGTATTGATGCGGTTGGTGGTGATCAGCGGAATACTCACCGAGCCGCGCAACTTGGCCGTGACCTTGCTGAACGCTGCACGCGGAACTTTGGTGGCGATGGTCGGGATCCGCGCTTCGTGCCAGCCGATACCGGTGTTGATGATGGTCGCGCCAGCCTGTTCGATGGCCTTGGCCAGCGTGACGATTTCGTCCCAAGTGCTGCCGCCTTCGACCAGATCGAGCATCGACAGGCGGAAGATGATGATGAAATTCGGCCCGACCGCTTCGCGCACGCGGCGGACAATTTCCACCGGCAGGCGCATGCGGTTTTCGTAACTGCCGCCCCAGCGGTCGGTACGGTGGTTGGTGTGGGCGGCGAGGAACTGGTTAATGAAATAACCTTCCGACCCCATGATCTCGACGCCGTCGTATTCGGCGGTTTGCGCCAATACCGAGCAGGTGACGAAATCGCTGATCTGCTTTTCGATGCCCTCTTCGTCCAGCTCTTTGGGCTTGAACGGGTTGATCGGCGCCTGAATCGCACTCGGCGCTACCTGTTTCGGGCTGTAGGCATAACGGCCGGCGTGGAGGATCTGCATGCAGATCTTGCCGCCCGCCTCGTGCACCGCGCGAGTGACGATGCGGTGCTTGAGCGCCTCTTCTTCAGTGGTGAGCTTGGCCGCACCTGAATACACGCCGCCTTCGTCATTCGGGCCGATACCGCCGGTGACCATCAGCCCGACACCGCCACGGGCGCGTTCGGCGAAGTACGCCGCCATGCGCTCGAAGCCACCCGGCTTTTCTTCCAGGCCGGTGTGCATCGAGCCCATCAGGGTGCGGTTGCGCAGCGTGGTGAATCCCAGGTCCAGCGGGGCCAGCAGGTGCGGGTATTGGGCGGTGGTCATCAGTAACTCCACAACGAGCGATCACGGAAAGTTGCGGGAGCTCTGCGTCCCCCGTCAGTCATGTTCGACAGACTAAGAGTCGCACCGCTGTCACTCAATGACCGTAACTGACAAGTTATTGATCCAAATGCGCAGCGCCCCTTGGCAATCAGGGCCATGGGCCCTACCCTAGGCGCCACACTCTGTACCCGGCTGTTGTTGGTTTTCATGCGCAAACTTCTGTATCTGTTTTTCTCCATGGCCCTCGTTGCCGCCCTGACCACCTACGCCATGTGGGCGGCAGACCGGCCGGCGGGGCATTACCTGTCCGACCTGCGCATCAAGCTCGCCGTTGATCAGGGCACGCCCGCCGACCGTGGCAACCTGCTCGGCATCCAGCCCGAACTGTTCCCCACCGATTATCAAAGCCCCGCACGCCTGCATCGCAAACTCGCGGCGTACCTGCAGCAGGCTCGCGATCAAGGCTTGCTCAATGAAAAAACCGTAGTGGTATTGCCTGAGCACGTCGGTACTTGGCTGATGATCAGCGGCGAGAAGGACGAGCTCTATCAGGCACCGACGCTGGCTGAGGCGATGAACTGGCTGGCGGCGAGCAATCCGCTGCTGTTCGCCCGCGCGTGGTTGCGAGCCAAGGGCGAGCAACGGCTGGACGATGCTTATCTGCGGATGAAAGCGAAGGCCATGGCCAAGGATTACCAGGCGCTGTTCGGCGGTCTGGCCAAGGAGTTCCAGGTCACACTGGTCGCCGGCTCGATCGTACTGCCGGAGCCAAGCATCCGCGACGGCCGGCTCAAGCCTGGCAGCGGCGCGCTGTTCAATAGCAGCGTGGTGTTTGGTCGCGACGGCGTACCGTTGGGCCAGCCGCAACGGCAGATGCATCCGATCTTTGATCAGCAAGGCGTTATTCAGGCCGAAGATAAACACGCCATCCAGGTCGTCGACACACCGGCCGGTCGCTTGGGCATCCTGATCGGCAGCGACAGCTGGTACCCCGGCAACTACCGCACCCTCGATGAACAAGGCGCGCAACTGGTGGCCGTGCCGGCGCAGGTTATTGGCCAAGGCGCTTGGGACAAGCCATGGCGCGGCTACAAGGGTTCGAGCACGCCGGGCTCGGTCAGCCTCAAGCCCGGCGACCTCAGCGAAGGACAGGCCTGGCATCGACTGACCCTCACTGCGCAACCGCCAAGCAGCCACGCGCTCGCCGGTGTCAGTGTGTTCATGCGCGGGCAATTCTGGGACAAGCCGAGTACCGGCAGAAGCTTCCTCAGCAGCAATGGCCAGCAGTTCGCCGATGGCGAGGCGCGTGGTGCGCGTTTGCTGAACGTTTGGCTGTAAACCATGAAGCCGCAGCCGATGCGCCTCGGAGATCTGTCGGTGGGTTTCGTCCACAGTCTGGCCGATGCCGTGCGCAGCCACGACGCCGATCCGCTGCCTCTGCTTGAGCAATACGGCCTCGATGCCGAGCGGCTGGCCGAGGCCGGGGCGCGCTTGTCGATCCCGCGTTACATGCGCCTGGGCCACGCGGCGATTCAACTGACCGGCGATCCGGCACTTGGCCTGCGCATGGGCCGAATGATCCGCTTGAATCAGGCTGGGCTGGCCGGTATCACCGCCGCGCAAGCACCCACTGTGCGCGAAGCGGCCCGTTGCCTGACACGCTTCGAGCCCCTTTACGGCTCGAACTATCGCGGACAATCCAGTTTCCATGAAGACGCCAGCGGCGCCTGGCTGCGCTTCTACTCGATCAGCCCGTACAACGCCTATAACCGCTTCGTGGTCGACTCGATCCTCGCCGGCTGGCTGCACCAATTGTCGGGCCTGTGCGGCGCAACGCTGCGCGCCGAGCGGATCGAGATCGAGTTCGACGCGCCGGACTACCGCGAGGCTTACACGGTGCTCGGCGATTGCCCGATCCAGTTCAGCGCCGAACACAACCAACTGCGCCTGAGCCTGAGCAGTCTCGCCCTGCGCAACCCTGAACATTGTCCGGGCACCTGGCGGCATCTGCTGCAACTGTGCGAGCGGGAGCTGGAACAAATGACCCGCACCCGCAGCCTGCGCGAGCGCATCACCCAATTGCTCGGCCCGTTGCTCAATGGCGGCCGCGAGCCGGATCTTGAAGAAGTCGCGGCACGCCTGAAACTGCCGACATGGACCTTACGGCGCAAACTCGCCGAGGAAGGCACGCAGTTTCGCGCAATCCTCAATGACACACGCCGGGACCTGGCGATGACCTACATCCGCGACACCGAACTGGCATTCGGCGAAATCGCCTACCTGCTGGGCTTCGCCTCAGCCGAAGCGTTCCAGCGTGCATTCAAACGCTGGAGCGGGCAGACGCCGGGCGAGTCTCGACGAAATTATCGCTCGGGAGCTTGAAGCTCAGAGCTCCGTGGCGTCGTCGGCCGGCTCTGGTTGATCAAGCTCAAAAGCCTGGTATTCGAGCAGTTCTTCCTGATACTCATCCATCGTATAAATCCCCCAAACTGCTCGCTATGAAAATGGCTTGGTCAATCGACCTTTGCCCCGAGCATAAAGTGCCCGTGTGAAGGAAAAGTGAAGCGCGGCCTTCATCAATAAAACGTAGCAGGTGGTTGGGGATTTATCGCGGCGATGATGTCGCAGGTATGTAACCAGATCTTAAGCCAACCCGAAAACCACTGTGGGAGCGAGCCTGCTCGCAAAAGCGGTGTGACAGTCTGATCATCTGCCGACTGACACTACGCCTTCGCGAGCAGGCTCGCTCCCACAGGGTTTCGCTGAGTTTTTTATTGGCCCGACGCAGGCATCGCCGGAATCGGCTCGGACGGTGGCGGAATATCCGGGTTGGTCGGTGGCGTGATGGTTTCGCTGGCCGGCGCTGGCTCTTCAACAGGCGCAGGCGTGATCGGCGTCGACTCCGCTGGCGGCGCCACCGGTTCGGAACTCACGGGCGCGGTTTCAGCCGGGGCCGGTGCAGGTTCCGCAGCCGGCGCGGGGGTCGGTTCTGCTGCCGGTGTCGGCACCAGTGGCGCAGCAGCCGGAGCAGGCGTCACCTTCGGCTCAGGCATACCGAGGTCGGTTTTCGGTTTTTCTTCGATGTGTGCAGCCTTCTTCGCATCGGCGGGCAGGAACTGCTCCACCAGCGTGAAGAACCGCTCGTAGAACTTCTGCGCTGTAACCGTCTCACTGGCGACCTTGACCATCGAGTCGTCCGAAGAGCCGATCGGCATCGACACCGAACCCAGCACGCCAACCCCGAGACTGGCCGAGTTGTTGGTCTTCTTCAGCGCATAACGGTCCTGTAGGGCGTTGGCGAACACCGTCGCGTGATGCCCGGCGCTGCCATCTTCGGCGCAGACCACGTTGAAGCTGATCTCGAGGTGGGTCTCGCCAGTCTGCTGGAAGCTCTTGTGACCGCTGACCAGTTTCGGATCACTGCTGGTAATGATGTAGCCCTGACTGAGCAACGCGCGCCGGGCCGCTTCGCAGCTGGCGGTATCGGTCACCGGGTAATTGCGCGAAAAGGTGCCGGAGTCATCGAAGTTCTCATGCTCATAGATCGGCTTGTCCTTCGAACACCCGGCCACCGCAGTCAACAAAAGCGCCAGCCCGACAACACGCATGGGAGTGGAAATCAACATTGAACATCCTGAGGGAAAACAGTCCGGGGCGTATTGTGCAACAGATCGCCGCCCCATGGCGCATGGAATAGTGTCAAGAATCGGTTACAACTTTACCGGTCATGACCGCCAGCAAAAAGCCGCGTGGACAAATGGTCGATCAATGCGCGCAATTTCGCTGTCGCTTGTTGACTCGACGGCCACAACACCCTAGCCGCCCGACGTGTTCTAAACGCCAAGGGACGGTGTACATCCAAGAATCAGGTCGGCTGTCAGGCCGCTTTCGCGAGCAGGCTCGCTCCCACAGAAAAGCAAAGCAGCGCAGTTGCCCGCGGCGAAGCCGCCCCACTCAACAATGAGCGCAAGCTCGAGTGCTTTTGATCTTGCTTTTGATCCACCGGCGACGTCGGAAGGCTGAGTGGAGGGATTGATCCGGGCGTGGGAGCGCAGCGACCGTCTGGCGCAGCCAGACACAGCGGAAGGAGGTGCAGCGAAGCAAACCGGAGCCGCTGCGCCAGGATCGATCCCGCAGCGAAGGAACCCGAGCCTGCGAGGGCCGAACGTAGGAGCAAGCCTTTTTGGGTACTTTTTCGGCGTCTGGAAAAAGTGCCTCGCCGTAAGGGCGAAACCGCCAGCCGCCGCACCCGAAGAAACGGATATTCACCCAAACCACCCAGAGCATGGCCGGCCCAAAGGCCGCCACGCCCCCAAAAAAAAGCCCCGACCATCAGGCCGGGGCTCCTTCAAACATCAGTCAAAAGATCAAAACCGCTCGATCTTCGCCTCAGCTTCGAGTTGCTTGCGATACGCCGCAAAGTCCTGCTGCCCCTCACGGGAAGCGAGGAAACGACGATATTGCGCCTTCTCTTCATCCGTCGGTGCAGCCGCTTCGTTGACGCCATTCAGACGCACAATCATCAGACTGCCATCCGGCAAGGTGACGCTGGAGAACGTCGGCTTGTCCTTGGCAGCCGGCTTCGGCATACGGAACAACGCCTGCAGCACAGCCGGATCAACCCCTTCCTGACCACGGGTGGCCGCTTCGGTGATCTTCCAGTTCTGGCCATCGATGGCCTTGTCCAGCGGCGCCTTGCCGTCACGCAGATCGGCAATCAGCTTCTCGGCACGGGTCTTGGCCTCGGCACTGGCGTGCTCTTTGGTCAGCTGAGTGCGGATCGCTGCACTCACGCTTTCCAGCGGCAGTTGCGCAGGCTTCAGGTGCTCCTTGGAACGCAGCACGATCACGGTTTCCGGATCCAGCTCGATGGCGGTGCTGTTGGCACCTTCGTCAATTACTTCCGGGCTGAACGCAGCAGTGACCACGGCACGGTTGGCGGCAACACCTTCGCCACCTTCACGACCGAACGGCTTGGATGTGTGCACGGTCAGTTTCAGGTCCGCTGCTGGCTGTGCCAGGTCAGAGGCCTCAAACGCCGAGTCTTCCAGTTGCTTGGTCGCTTCCACGAAACGTTGCTCGACCTGCGCGGCTTTCAGGTCGCGGGTCAGCTTGTCTTTCAGGCTGGCCAGAGTCGGCACTTCAGGCGCTTCCACGCCCAGCAGCTTGATCAGGTGATAACCGAAGTCGGTACGAATCGGCTCGGACACCTGGTCTTTCGACAAGGAGTACAGCGCTTTTTCGAAAGCCGGGTCGTAAACGCCAGGACCGGCATAACCAAGGTCACCACCATTGTTGGCGGAACCCGGATCCTGCGAGAACTCCTTCGCCAGCGCTTCGAATTTCTCGCCCTTGGCCAGACGCGCCTGGACTTCTTCGATCTTCGCCTTGGCCTGCGCTTCGGAGGTCTTGTCGTTCACTTCGATAAGGATGTGCGCGGCACGACGCTGTTCCGACAGGTTGGCGATCTCTTTTTGATACGCCGCCTGCAAGTCTTCATCCTTGACCGCGACCTGATCGAAGAACGACGACTTCTTCAGCTCGACGTAATCGATGATCACCTGATCCGGCGTCATGAATTCCTTGGCGTGCTCGTCGTAGTAAGCCTTGACCTCGTCATCGGTCAGCTTGACCGCAGCCGGGTCGGCCTTGACGTTCAGAGTGGCGAAATCACGGGTCTGTTTTTCCAGACGGGCGAATGCCAGCACTTCGGCGTCGGTGACGAAACCGCTGCCGGCAACACCCGCGCGCAACTGGCCGATCAGCATTTCCTGAGCCAGCATCTGGCGGAACTGCATACGGCTGTAACCCAGTTGACGAATCACCTGGTCGAAACGCTCGGAGCTGAACTTGCCGTCGACCTGGAATTCAGGCGTCTGCAGGATCACCTGATCCAGCGCGGCTTCGGAGAAGGAGAACTTCGCCTGTTCGGCGCCTTGCAGCAGCAACTTACGGTCGATCAGGCCTTTGAGAGCCGATTCGCGGAGCATTTTTTCGTCGAGCAAGGAAGCATCGAAGTCCTTGCCCAGCTGTTGCATCAGCTGACGGCGTTGCATGTCAACGGCCTGGCTCAGCTCGTTCTGGCTGATTTCGTCACCGTTGACCTTGGCCGCCTCGTTCTTGTGAGTCGTGGCCTGGAAAATGGCATCGAAACCGGTCAGAGCCATCAGTGCAACGATGACTCCGATAATGGTCTTGGCAATCCAGCCTTGTGAATTGTCCCTGATATTCTGCAGCATGCGTCCCCCAGAAACGGTTGAACTTCAATTTAGGCAACCGTGGAGCGTGGGTAGAATCCGGATAGAAGAAAGGCGCATCCGAGGATGCGCCTTCTCGTAACTGGCGGAGCGGACAGGGCTCGAACCCTCGATCCCGGCGTTACAGGTGTCTGTTCCAGCCACCTGCTCTACCGCTCCGCTGCCAAGTCAGGCTTGACCCCGACCCGGATGGGTAAAAACCTGAAAACTCAGTTAACAGCTTCTTTCAGTGCTTTACCGGCTTTGAAACCAGGCTTCTTGGCAGCCGGGATTTCCAGAGTCTTGCCGGTTTGCGGGTTACGACCGGTACGAGCCGGACGGTCAGTCACGGAGAAAGTACCGAAACCAACCAGAACAACGGAGTCGCCAGCCTTCAGAGCGCCAGTGACGGATTCGATTACAGCGTCCAGCGCACGGCCAGCAGCAGCTTTCGGGATATCAGCGGATGCAGCGATAGCATCAATCAGTTCCGACTTGTTCACTCTAAGTCCCCTTATATCTATTTTGAGATGTTTCTAAGTTTTTTGGTGAAAGCAAAAACGAGTGCTGAATGGCCTACAGACACTTAAGAGCCGCTTTATAACAAGGGCTCTAAAATGCTGTCAAGGAAAGCCCCCCAGGCTAAAACGTATTAATGCGTGCTAATTCTTTCCTTGGCATCAGACTCGCGTTTTTCGTCCTTGGCAACTATCTCCGGAGCCACATCCGGCAAGGGCTCCGGCGCGTATTGCAGCGCAATTTGCAGGACCTCGTCAATCCATTTAACCGGTTTGATCTGCAGATCCTGCTTGATATTGTCAGGAATCTCCTTCAGATCGCGGACGTTTTCTTCCGGAATAATCACAATCTTGATTCCGCCGCGATGTGCCGCCAGCAGTTTTTCTTTCAAACCGCCAATTGCCAGCACTTGCCCACGCAGAGTGATCTCACCGGTCATGGCGACATCCGCGCGCACCGGAATGCCGGTCAACGCCGAGACCAGCGCCGTGCACATGCCTACGCCAGCGCTAGGGCCGTCTTTCGGGGTCGCCCCTTCCGGCATGTGAATGTGGGTGTCGCGCTTCTCGTGGAAGTCCAGCGGAATGCCCAGACTCTTGGCGCGGCTGCGCACCACGGTTTGTGCGGCAGTGATCGATTCGACCATTACGTCACCGAGCGAACCGGTCTTGATCAGTTGTCCTTTACCCGGAATCACTGCGGCTTCGATGGTCAGCAATTCACCACCAACCTGAGTCCACGCCAGGCCCGTCACCTGACCCACCTGATCCTGCTGCTCGGCCAGGCCGTAACGGAATTTGCGCACGCCGAGGAAATGCTCCAGCAGATCAGCTGTCACTTTCACCGAGAAGCGTTTTTCGAGGGCATGCTCTTTGACCGCCTTGCGGCACACCTTTGCAATCTGTCGCTCAAGGCCACGCACGCCCGCTTCACGCGTGTAATAACGGATGATGTCGCGGATCGCTTCTTCGTCGAATTCCAGCTCGCCTTTCTTCAGACCATTGGCGGCGATCTGTTTTGGCGACAGGTATTTCACAGCGATGTTGATCTTCTCGTCTTCGGTGTAGCCCGGCAGACGGATGACTTCCATCCGGTCCAGCAGCGCTGGCGGGATGTTCATCGAGTTCGAGGTGCACAGGAACATCACATCGGACAGGTCGTAATCGACCTCCAGATAGTGATCGTTGAAGTTGTGGTTTTGCTCTGGATCAAGCACTTCCAGCAACGCCGACGCAGGGTCGCCACGCATGTCGCTGCCCATCTTGTCGATTTCATCGAGCAGGAACAGCGGGTTGCGCACGCCCACCTTTGTCATCTTTTGAATCAATCTACCCGGCATCGAACCGATGTAGGTCCGGCGGTGACCACGGATTTCCGCTTCATCACGCACGCCACCCAGGGCCATGCGCACGAATTTGCGATTGGTGGCATGAGCAATCGATTCCGCCAGCGAGGTTTTACCCACACCAGGAGGACCAACCAGGCACAACACCGGGCCACGGATCTTCTTCACGCGCTTCTGCACGGCGAGGTACTCAAGGATGCGTTCCTTGACCTCTTCAAGGCCATAGTGATCGGCGTCGAGAATGTCTTCTGCACGGGCCAGATCGAGGCGCACCTTGCTCTGCGCCTTCCACGGCACCTGCACCAGCCAGTCGATGTACGAGCGCACGACGGTGGCTTCAGCGGACATCGGCGACATCTGCTTGAGCTTGTTCAGCTCGGCGGTGGCTTTGGCCAGTGCATCTTTCGGCAGACCGGCAGCATCGATACGCTTTTTCAGCTCTTCGATTTCGTTGTGACCTTCGTCACCGTCGCCGAGCTCTTTCTGAATGGCCTTCATCTGCTCGTTCAGGTAGTACTCGCGCTGACTGCGCTCCATCTGCTTCTTGACGCGACCGCGAATGCGTTTCTCAACCTGCAGCAGGTCGATCTCGGCATCGAGCAGCGCCAGCACGTGTTCGACACGCGCCGACAGATCAATGATCTCGAGGATTTCCTGCTTTTGCTCGATTTTCAGCGCCATGTGCGCGGCCATGGTATCGACCAGACGACCCGGCTCATCGATGCTGTTAAGCGACGACAGGACCTCAGCCGGGACTTTCTTGCCCAACTGCACGTATTGTTCGAACTGCGACAGCAGCGTGCGTACGAAAACTTCCGACTCGCGCTCAGCGGCGTCGACTTCTTCAATCAGAGAGACTTCGGCACGGCAGTGACCATCGACTTCGCTGAAGCGTTCGACGGTGCCACGCTGCTCGCCTTCGACCAGAACCTTGACGGTGCCATCAGGCAGCTTCAACAGCTGCAGAACGGTGGCAATCGTACCCACGCGATAGAGAGCGTCTTCACCGGGATCATCGTCAGCCGGGTTTCTCTGGGCCAGCAGCAGAATCTGCTTGTCGCCCGTCATCGCGGCCTCGAGGGCTTCGATGGATTTCTCGCGCCCCACGAACAGCGGGATAACCATGTGCGGATAAACCACGACATCACGCAATGGCAGGAGAGGCAATTCGATGGTTGTCTTCATGATTTCGCCTCTACGGCGGCCGTACGGCCGTAATCAGATGGAATTAAGCTTGAAACCAAGATGGGGGCTGCCTCGAAAAAAAACAAGCGTAAAGCGGAGGTAAAAAACGACTTAAAAAAAAAGAGGCCCGAAGGCCCCTTCTTTGTTGCGGCGCGGTGGACGCTTACGCGTCCGGCGCTGCCTTGGCCGTCGGCTCACTGTTTTCGTAGATATACAGTGGCTTGGACTTGCCTTCGATGACGCTTTCATCGATCACGACTTTGCTCACCTCGGACTGCGAGGGGATTTCATACATCGTGTCGAGCAGCACACCTTCGAGAATCGAGCGCAGGCCACGAGCACCGGTTTTACGTTCCAGAGCGCGCTTGGCGACCGATTTCAGCGCGTCGGAACGGAATTCCAGATCCACGCCTTCCATCTCGAACAGCTTGGCATACTGTTTGGTCAGAGCATTTTTCGGCTCGGTGAGGATTTGCATCAGCGCAGCCTCGTCGAGCTCGTCCAGTGTCGCCAGGACCGGCAGACGACCGACGAATTCCGGGATCAGACCGAACTTGACCAGATCGTCAGGCTCGACTTCACGCAGGGATTCACCGACTTTCTTGCCCTCTTCCTTGCTGCGCACTTCGGCGTTGAAGCCGATGCCGCCTTTGGTGGAACGGTTCTGAATGACCTTTTCCAGGCCGGAGAACGCACCACCGCAGATGAACAGGATGTTACGGGTGTCGACCTGCAGGAATTCCTGCTGCGGATGCTTGCGGCCACCTTGCGGCGGAACCGAAGCGACCGTGCCTTCGATCAACTTGAGCAAGGCCTGCTGCACGCCTTCACCGGAAACATCGCGGGTGATCGACGGGTTGTCGGACTTACGGGAAATCTTGTCGATTTCGTCGATGTAGACAATACCCATCTGGGCTTTCTCTACGTCGTAATCGCACTTCTGCAGCAGCTTCTGAATGATGTTCTCGACATCTTCACCCACGTAACCGGCCTCGGTGAGGGTGGTTGCGTCAGCGATGGTGAACGGAACGTTCAGCAAGCGGGCCAGTGTTTCGGCCAGCAGGGTTTTACCGGAGCCTGTAGGGCCGATCAGCAGGATGTTGCTCTTGCCGAGTTCGACGTCGTCAGCCTTTTTGTCACGCTGGTTCAGGCGCTTGTAGTGGTTGTACACCGCTACGGCCAAAACCTTTTTCGCACGCTCCTGACCGATGACGTACTGGTCAAGGATGCCGCTGATTTCTTTAGGCGAAGGCAATTTATGCGCGCTGCTTTCGGCCTGTGCTTCCTGCACCTCCTCGCGGATGATGTCATTGCACAGGTCGACGCACTCGTCGCAGATAAAGACCGAGGGGCCGGCAATCAATTTGCGCACTTCATGCTGGCTTTTGCCACAGAAGGAGCAATAGAGCAGCTTGCCGTTGTCCTCGCCGTTGCGGGTGTCAGTCATTCGTTCGATCCAAATCCGATAGGCTTGCAACACAAGATGAAGGCTATTGCGGGCTTTTTCAAGCCCGCCGCTGATCGGACATGCCGATCAGGCCTGTTTTGCGCTGCTTATATTAAGCTGGACGCTGGTTGATCACTTCGTCGATCAGGCCGTATTCCTTCGCAGCTTCGGCACTCATGAAGTTGTCGCGATTGGTATCGCGCTCGATTTCTTCCAGAGTACGGCCGCTGTGCTTGGCCATCAGCATGTTCAGACGCTCGCGGATGAAGAGGATTTCCTTGGCGTGGATTTCGATATCCGACGCCTGGCCCTGGAAACCGCCCAGTGGCTGGTGAATCATCACGCGCGAGTTCGGCAGGCAGAAACGCTTGCCCGGTGCACCTGCGGTGAGCAGGAATGCGCCCATGCTGCAGGCCTGACCGATGCAGGTGGTCGACACGTTCGGCTTGATGAACTGCATGGTGTCGTAGATCGACATGCCTGCAGTCACCGAACCGCCCGGCGAGTTGATGTACAGATGGATGTCCTTGTCCGGGTTTTCCGCTTCAAGGAACAGCAGTTGCGCACAGATCAGGTTGGCCATGTAGTCCTCTACCGGGCCCACCAGAAAGATCACTCGCTCCTTGAGCAGGCGCGAATAGATGTCGTAGGCGCGTTCGCCACGAGCGGACTGCTCGACAACCATCGGGACCAGGCCGCCGGCGGCCTGGATATCAGAGTTCTGCTGAATATAAGAATTACGGAACATGCTCTGCAGTCGCTCCCAAATAGTTATGTCTTGAATACGCATAAGCCAGCTCGAGAGCTGGCTTATGGTGTGCACTTCTAACGCAAAATCAATCAGTCGGCTGCTGGAGCTTCTACCGGCTTGACTGCTTCTTCGTAGGAGACCGATTTATCGGTCACACTAGCTTTCTGCAGAACAGTATCCACAACTTGCTCTTCCAGCACAACCGAACGGACTTCGTTCAGTTGCTGCTCGTTTTTGTAGTACCACGACACGACCTGCTCTGGCTCCTGGTAAGCGGAAGCCATTTCCTGAATCATTTCGCGAACGCGAGCTTCATCAGGCTTGAGGTCGAACTGCTTGACCACTTCAGCAACGATCAGGCCCAGTACGACGCGGCGCTTGGCTTGCTCTTCGAACAGCTCGGCCGGCAGCTGATCCGGCTTGATGTTGCCGCCGAATTGCTGAACAGCCTGCACGCGCAGACGGTCAACTTCGTTGGACAGCAGAGCCTTTGGCACTTCGATCGGGTTGGTGGCCAGCAGACCGTCCATGACCTGATTCTTGACCTTGGATTTGATCGCCTGACGCAGTTCACGCTCCATGTTCTTGCGAACTTCGGTGCGGAAACCGTCGATGCCGCTTTCCTTGATGCCGAATTGAGCGAAGAACTCTTCGTTCAGCTCAGGCAGCTTAGGCTCGGACACAGTGTTGACGGTCACGGTGAACTCGGCGGTTTTGCCAGCCAGGTCCAGGTTCTGATAGTCCTCAGGGAAGGTCAGGTTCAGAACGCGCTCTTCGCCAGCCTTAGCGCCAACCAGGCCTTCTTCGAAGCCCGGAATCATGCGACCGGAACCGAGCACCAACTGAGTGCCCTTGGCGGAGCCGCCAGCGAATACTTCGCCGTCAACCTTGCCAACGAAATCGATGTTCAACTGGTCTTCGTTCTGGGCAGCACGGTCGGCCACTTCGAAACGGGTGTTCTGCTTGCGCAGGATGTCGAGCATCTTGTCCAGGTCAGCGTCAGCCACTTCAGCGCTCAGACGCTCAACAGTGATGCCTTCGAAGCCAGCAACGGTGAACTCAGGGAAGACTTCGAACACAGCAACGTATTCCAGGTCCTTGCCCGCTTCGAGCGACTTTGGCTCGATCGAAGGCGAACCGGCAGGGTTCAGCTTCTGCTCGACCACAGCTTCGTAGAAGGAAGACTGGATGACGTCGCCTACCGCTTCCTGACGCGCATCAGCACCGAAACGGCGCTTGATTTCGCTCATTGGCACTTTGCCTGGACGGAAGCCAGCAATTTTAGCCTTTTGGGCAGTCTGCTGCAGACGCTTGTTGACCTGAGTCTCGATGCGCTCTGCCGGCACGGTGACGCTCATGCGGCGCTCGAGAGCAGTAGTATTTTCAACAGAAACTTGCATGGATATTCCTCGTTGCACAGACGTTAGCCGGCCGTTTCCGACCCCAGAATCAAGGGCATGCATTCTAGTGGGTCAAACTCAAGAAGTCACCCTACTGGAAACGGGTAAAAAAACAGCAGGCAATTTATAGGGAGTGCCGCACGAATGCCGTGCACTCCACTGGCGAATACAAGCAATCAGATCAGGGCTCTGCATCAACGCTTCTATATATAGAAGCAACAATCAAATCCGCCCTGACAGCCATTCCAGCAGAACCGGAACGACGAGCAGTTCAGCGTCATCGGATCGTTTAAATGCGATGAAGTGCCCCGCTCTGCGACCTGAAACCGACCAGATCGGATTTCAAAACCGCTAAAACAAAAAAGGCGCCAGACTGTTAAATCTGGCGCCTTTCGAAATATGGGGTGGACGATGGGGATCGAACCCACGACAACGGGAGTCACAATCCCGTGCTCTACCAACTGAGCTACGCCCACCATATCGCGTTACTTGTGCCAAAGCTGCCTAATGGCGCACCCGGCAGGACTCGAACCTGCGACCATCCGCTTAGAAGGCGGATGCTCTATCCAGCTGAGCTACGGGCGCCTTGTTAATCTGTACTCTTAAAGGACTACAAACTAAGTGCTTTCCAGTGTCGCAGAACCTTGATTCCGCCTCACCTTCTTAACCAGTGCTAGGCTGTGCCCGACAAGTGCGACGAATAGTATAGAGGGCTCCAAAGGTCGTCAAATCCTTTTTGAAAAAAATTCATTTAATTAAAGGAGTTAGAGGAATTTGCTGACCAAGCGCCTTTGCCCTCACCGCTCGACATGCGAGAATGCGCTCTCATTTTTTCCCCTCTCGATGGTTAATCACGCGCAATGACTGCACAACTAATCGACGGCAAATCGATCGCCGCCAGCCTGCGCCAGCAGATCGCCCAACGAGTTGCCGAGCGTCGCCAGCAAGGCCTGCGCACCCCCGGCCTCGCGGTGATCCTGGTCGGCAGCGATCCTGCCTCTCAGGTTTATGTCTCGCACAAGCGTAAAGACTGTGAAGAGGTTGGTTTCCTCTCTCAAGCCTACGACCTGCCCTCCGACACCACTCAGGACGCCCTGACCGATCTGATCGATCGCCTCAATGACGACCCGGCCATCGACGGCGTTCTCCTGCAGCTGCCTCTGCCAGAACATCTCGACGCGTCCAAACTGCTGGAACGCATCCGCCCGGACAAAGACGTCGACGGATTCCATCCGTACAACGTCGGCCGCCTGGCTCAGCGTATCCCGCTGCTGCGTCCGTGCACCCCGAAAGGCATCATGACCCTGCTGGAAAGCACCGGCGCAGACCTTTACGGGATGGACGCTGTGGTCGTCGGCGCCTCCAATATCGTCGGTCGCCCGATGGCCATGGAATTGCTGCTGGCCGGCTGCACCGTCACCGTGACCCACCGTTTCACCAAGGATCTGGCCGGCCACGTCGGCCGCGCTGATCTGGTGGTCGTCGCCGCCGGCAAGCCTGGCCTGGTCAAGGGCGAGTGGATCAAGGAAGGCGCGATCGTGATCGACGTCGGCATCAACCGTCAGGACGACGGCAAACTGGTCGGTGACGTCGTCTACGAAACCGCCCTGCCCCGCGCCGGCTGGATTACCCCGGTACCGGGCGGCGTTGGTCCGATGACCCGCGCCTGCCTGCTGGAAAACACCCTCTACGCGGCAGAAACCCTGCACGTCTGACCGGTTTTTTTCGCTGTACCAGAACCCCGCCTTGCGCGGGGTTTTTCATGCCTGAGAAAAAACTCGAACCGTTCGCCGGAAACTGCTCTTTTTACAGGCGTTTTCACGAGATTTTCAGGTCTCTCAAACAACCATCGACAGTTCTTCAGCCATACTCCTAAAATGCGCCGGTTTTAAGAAATAACCCGTTACAAACTAACGGTATATCCAACCTTTTAGAGTTCGCCCGCGTGAAAATTCGTCTCTCGATTCTGAGCCTGTTGTTCGCTGTCACAGGCACATTCATCACGCCAACGATCAACGCTGCGGAAACCACCGCTGTCCCGCGTGACGCTTCGACTTTGAAGATCGCGTCCGGCAGCGCCCTGCTCATGGATATGCAGACCAACAAAGTCATCTATTCCAGCAACCCTGACGTGATCGTGCCGATCGCTTCCGTCAGCAAGCTGATGACCGGCCTGGTCGTGGTAGAAGCTCGACAGAACATGGACGAATGGATCGATGTCGATATCAGGAACACCCCGGAAATGAAGGGTGTGTTCTCCCGGGTCAAACTCAAGAGTGAGCTGCCGCGCCGCGAGATGCTGCTGATCGCGTTGATGTCTTCGGAAAACCGCGCTGCCGCCAGCCTCGCTCATCATTATCCGGGCGGCTACGCTGCTTTTATTGCAGCGATGAACGCCAAGGCCAAGGCGCTGGGCATGACCAGCACGCACTTCGTCGAGCCGACCGGCCTGTCGGAGCGCAACGTTTCCACCGCCCGTGACCTGAGCAAATTGCTGGTGGCCGCGCACAAGCAACCGCTTCTCGTGCAACTGACCACCACCAAGGAAAAGACCGTGGCGTTCCGCAAGCCCAACTACACCTTGGGCTTTCGCAATACCGACCACTTGGTCAATAAGGCCGATTGGGACATCAAGATCACCAAGACCGGTTTCACCAATCCGGCCGGCCATTGTCTGGTGTTGGTGACGAAGATGGGCAACCGCCCGGTCGCGCTGGTGATTCTCGATGCGTTTGGCAAGTACACACATTTTGCCGATGCCAGCCGTATCCGCAGCTGGGTGGAAACCGGACGCAGCGCCACTGTTCCTGCGGTGGCACAGCAGTACAAAGCCGACAAGAACCTCAAGAGCCGTCAGAGCGGCGTGGTCGAAGCGGCGAAATAAAACCCGCAGGAATGAAAAAGCCCCGAATTCTCGGGGCTTTTTTTCGTCTGCGCGTCAGTCGTTTGGCAGCGGCATCTTGTCGTCATCGGGAATGCCATCGCCCGAGCTCGGCTTTGGTGAAACGTCCGGGGTCAGTACATTGGGCCGCGCCATGGGATCACGCATCGGGCTGTCCGGGTCCAGCACCGGATCAACCTCAGGCTCCGGCGTGGTCGGCACACTGTCAGGTTTGTGGTCATCGAAGCTTGAATCGGTACTCATACGCACCTCACATCAAGGTTTCAGATCGGCTAACGGATCATAGGGCTTGGCCGGTTTCTTCGGATCTTCACCGGGCTCGACATCCAGCGGCGCCTTGGCCGGACCGACCGGATCGACTTGCGGATCGTCAAGGTCCGGCGAATCCGGATCGAATCCCAGATCATCACCCGAGGAATGTTCGGACGAGTGCGGGCCTTTCGGGTTTGGGGAATCTGCCATGTTGCCTCCTTGATTCACCCGCGAAGCACGGGCATTAATCTTCAGAGGCCGGCCGGGCACAGTCGTGCCCGGCAGATGACGAACGGAGGTCTATTGCGCTGCCAGAGCCTTTCTCGCCTGCGCCGCAGCGTTTTCTTCACCGGCCTGCGCCAGCTCATCGGCGGCTTTCAGCCAACGGGAACGGTCGACGGATGCCGGGATCTGCGACGGCTTCTGAATCAGGATCGCCCAGCCACCGGCCTTGTCGAGCGCTGCTTCAAAGCTGCCGAAATCCATCAACTGCCGACGATTCTTGCCGGCGCGCAACAGGACCTTCTGTTTATTGCGATCGTAGCCGGACAGGATCGCGTAACGCGGCTCCGCCCAGAATGCCGAACCTTCACTGAAACGCACCATGACTGGATAGCCGGCCGCAACCTGGGTCAGTAACGCTGGCAGCTTGCTGTCGAGCGGATAGACCACCAGGCCATATTCGCGGGCAAGGTTCTGCATGTTCTGCTGCAGCTTGTCCTCAGCGCCCGGCAAGTGCAGCGGTTTTTCGAGAAGGCCCGGGGTGATGACGATACCCTGTTGCGAGAGCAGACTGGCCAGTACCTGTGGCCCACTCTGGTTGGCTTCGCCTCGATAGAAAGTACCGCTAAGCTCAACCCGTTCCGGCAAGCGTTTGACTTCAGGCGCCACATTGCCTGCACATCCGTTCAGCACCGCAACGCAAACGGCAGCCAGCAGCGCCCCACGCACTCGAGAAAATACCTGCACCATCATCACTCTCTTCCAGACGCCGGTCATCGTGTTCCGGCAACGCCAGCGATCATAGAGCCGCACCCGCGCGCGGTATAGCCTTAAACGGCAGACCCGGCGATTGCATAGAGCAAACTGATTGGTCGTTAACGACCTTTGGTCAATAGCTTGAAACACCCCATTGACTAGACTGTCACTCAAATAGAGCGAATTGCGAAAAGCGGGCGCCCGATGCAGGGCGAAGAGGAGGCACCAATGAGCCTGACCATGACCATCGTGATGTTGATAGCCGGCTGGCTGGCCGTGGCAACTGCCATGTTGTGGGGCGTGCTGCGAATTTCGCGGCGGCATCATCATCCGGTACAGACGATGCCGGTTGAGAAGACAGAGAAGCACCCAGTGCGGCACGTTGCTGCGCACTGAAGACCAGCAGGGTCTTCCCCCCATGAGAGCGCTCAGCAGCAGCGCGCTCTCGAAAACTCAGCTAAAGGTGAAAAAAAAACCGCCTGAGCTCAACCAGCCCAGGCGGTTTTTTTGTTGTCAGCGTTTACGCCTGCTGAGCAACCTTCTTCTGCTTCGCCCGGCGCGACATCATGTTCAACACTTCGATGCCCGCCGAGAACGCCATGGCTGCGTACACATAACCTTTCGGTACGTGAGCGCCGAAGCCTTCGGCGATCAGCGTCATGCCGATCATGATCAGGAAGCCCAGCGCCAGCATGACCACAGTCGGGTTGTCGTTGATGAACTTGGCCAGCGGATCAGCCGCGAGCAGCATCACCAGCACCGACACCACTACCGCGATGATCATGATCGGCAAGTGTTCGGTCATGCCGACAGCCGTAATGATGCTGTCGATCGAGAACACCATGTCGAGCATCAGGATCTGACCGATAGCCGCGGCAAAACCCAGAGTTACAGTGGAAGTCGCGGTCTTCGGGTCTTCCGGCGACGGGTCCATGCTGTGATGGATCTCGGTCGTGGCTTTCCACACCAGGAACAAGCCACCGGCGATCAGGATCATGTCCTTCCAGGAGAACGCCTGACCAAGGATTTCGATCACAGGCTCGGTCAACTGCACGATGAACGCGATGGTGCTCAACAGCGCCAGACGCAGAATCAGGGCCATGCCGATACCGATGCGGCGCGCTTTCTGCCGATGCTGTTCGGGCAGTTTGTTGGTCAGGATCGAGATAAAGATCAGGTTATCGATGCCGAGCACGATTTCCATTACCACCAGTGTGGCCAAAGCAACCCAGGCGGTAGGGCTGGCGGCGAGTTCTAACAGATATTCCATGGGTCAGTCCTGACTCTGTGTAAGACGGTTTAGATGGTCTTGGAGGAAGATTCGGATTCTTCCGTTGGTTTTTCCGGTGCTTCTTTTTTCTCGATCAAGCCACCAGTGGCATCGCTGAGCGCTTGCTCAGCAGCCTTGTGAGTGTCGTCGATCGCTTGCTTGGCGGTTTCAGCCGCAGCGCCCATCAATTGCTGCGCGCTTTTTTCCGCCTGATCGCAACCGGCCAGAACCAGTAAAGACGCAAACATCAATGCGGGGAATGTGTATTTCATAGGGTTTCCTTCGAATGAGCAGACAGGCGCACACACCGGCCGTCGATGGCTGGGCATTCTAGGGAGATGAACAGTTCAGGAAAATTCGTATTTTTAGCGGCTATACTTCGATTTTCACGAAGTGGCCATCACTATGCTCAATTACCGACAACTGCATTACTTCTGGGTCGTAGCCAAAACCGGCAGCATCGTCCGGGCCTGCGAGCAGCTGAACCTGACGCCACAGACCATCAGCGGACAGATTTCACTGCTTGAACAAACCTATGGCGTAGAACTGTTTCGCCGGGTTGGCCGACAACTGGAGCTCACCGAAGCCGGGCGCCAGGCCCTGCCCTACGCCGAGCAGATGTTTCAGTTGGGTGGCGAACTGGAACTGATGCTGCGCGCGCAGCCCAACGAGCAGCAGATTCTCTTTCGCGTTGGCGTGGCCGACGTAGTGCCGAAGTCCATCGTCTACCGCCTGATCGCGCCGACCATGGAGTTGAGCGAGCCGCTGCGCATCACTTGTCGCGAGGACAAACTCGAACGTCTGCTCGCCGATCTGGCCATCCAGCGTCTGGATCTGGTGATTTCCGACAGCCCGATGCCTTCGCATCTGGACATCAAAGGCTACAGCCAGAAACTCGGTGAATGCGGGATCAGTTTTTTCGCCACCGCCGAACTGGCCGCACGGTATGGTCAGGATTTCCCGCGCAGCCTGCACGGCGCGCCGCTGCTGATTCCCGGCGCGGAAACCGTGGTGCGCAGCCGTCTGCAGCGCTGGTTCGCCGAACAGCAGATCCAGCCGCAGATTGTCGGCGAGTTCGATGACAGCGCTTTGATGCAGGCCTTCGGCCAATCCGGCAGCGGGATCTTTATCGGCCCGAGCGTGATTGCCGAGGAAGTGAAGCGCCAGTACGGCGTCGAGTTGATCGGCCAGACCGACGCCGTGAGCGAGTCGTTCTATGCCATTTCGGTGGAGCGCAAGGTCAAGCACCCTGGCATCGTCGCGATTACCGAGGGTGCCCGCCGCGAGCTGTTTACCGGGTTATGAAGCGCAGACTTCACGCGGCTTCAGCGTCATCAGCACCATGGCGAGGAACACCGAAAGCAAAATGAAGCCGGCAGCGGCAAAGCCGAGAAAGCCCAGCCCGGCAGTGTCGATCACCCGGCCGCCGACCATCGCGCCCAGGCCGATGCCGAGATTGGCCCCGGCGATGTTCAGCGACGCGGCAAAGGCCGGCGCTTCCGGCGCGGCTTTCATCAGGCGCACGTGGCTGACCAGGAACAGCGCCGCCTGAGTCACGCCCCAGATGCCCATCGCCACCGCCAGACCCACTGGCGAATGAATGTTCGGCACCAGCGAAACCATGCCGGCGATCATGAACGCGCAGAACAACACCGACGCCCCCAGCGGATGCCGATCCACCGCACGCCCGCCAAGCGAGTTGCCGATCAGCCCGACGGCGCCAAACGCCATCAGGCACCAGCCGACGACAGTGCCGTTGAAACCGGCCAGACGTTCGAGGATGTCAGCAAGGTAGGTGTAAACGGTGAACATGCCGCTGAACACCAGAATCGACAACAAGATATGGCCGAGCATCAGCGGGCTGCGCAGGATCTTGAATTGCGAACGGAAGCTGACCTGATGCTGGTGCAGACTGGTTTTCGGCAAATAGACAAACAGCAACAAGGCTTTGGCAAACGCGATCAGCGCCAGAATGCCGAATGCGCTGCGCCAGCCGAACGCATCGGAGATCAGCGTACCGACCGGAATGCCGAACACCGTCGCGCAGACGATACCGAAACCGATCTTGGCGATGGCGCGGCCGGCGAAATCCGGACCGACGATATCCACTGCCGTTTCGCTGGCCAATGCCCAGAACACTGGCAAACCCAACGCCGGAATCAACCGCGCAATGGCCATCACCCAAATGTTCGGCGCCAACGCCGCCACAGTGTTGGCCAGACCAAACATGATCAGGATGCTGATGAACAGTTTGCGCCGTTCGAAACGGGCGAAATAAGCGGTCAGGAAGGGGCCAAACAGCGCCACGGTAAAGGCGAACAAGGTCACCAGCAGCCCGGCTTGCGGGATGCTGACTTCGAGGTCTCGGGCAATCGCCGGCAACAGACCGACAATGACGAATTCCGTGGTCAGCACCGTGAACCCGGCGGCGGACAACAGAAGAATAGGCAACAGCATGCGCAACTCCAGCAAAACGACGACACCAGCGTTGACCCGGAGGCCCGCTGGCAGAACTTGAAAATGAGGATGGCGAAGCTTAACAGACTGTGCTGGCACTGAGTTGCCCAAAACTGCCGATCTGCCGGGCCGATCCGGTGGCAGATCGTCACAGGCCTGAAGGTTCACGCCTACGCTGTGATAAAGTCCGCGCCCTGAAAATCGTACAGCTGTTCAACGCTGCGTTTAGCCGCGCTGATGTCACCTCGACAGGCGTTTCGTGACTGCCCACGACGCTTCGCACCCTATAAAAAACAGAGATGCCGCTATGACCGCTTCATCCCCTTCGTTACTGCAACGCCTGAAACGCCTGAGTCTGGTCAGCCAGATCGTCATTGGTCTGATCGCCGGTATTGCCCTGGCCCTGATTGCACCGGAGCTGGCGAAGTCCACCGCGTTCATCGGCAAGGTGTTTGTCTCGGCGTTGAAAGCCGTGGCGCCGATTCTGGTGTTCGTGCTGGTGATGGCCTCGATTGCCAACCACAAGCACGGTCAGGAAACCCACATCCGGCCGATTCTGTTCCTTTACCTGCTGGGTACATTCAGCGCTGCGGTGGTGGCCGTGGTCGCCAGCATGGCGTTCCCGTCGAATCTGGTGTTATCGACCGAAAACGTTGCCGTGACAGCACCCGGCGGCATCGGCGAAGTGCTGCAAAGCCTGTTGCTGAGCGTCGTCGACAACCCGGTCAGCGCACTGATGAATGCCAATTTCATCGGCATTCTGGCCTGGGCGATCGGCATGGGCATTGCCATCCGCCACGCTGGCGACACCACCCGCGAAGTGCTCGGTGACTTGTCCAATGGCGTCACCGTAATCGTCCGCGTAGTCATTCGCTTTGCGCCGCTGGGCATCTTCGGCCTGGTCGCTTCGACATTGGCCACCTCCGGTTTCGGCGCGCTGCTCGGCTACGCGCACCTGCTGGCGGTGCTGTTGGGCTGCATGCTGTTCGTCGCGCTGGTGATGAACCCGCTGATCGTGTTCTGGAAGCTACGCCGCAATCCGTACCCGCTGACCCTGATGTGCCTGCGCGAAAGCGGCATCACCGCGTTCTTCACCCGCAGTTCGGCGGCGAACATTCCGGTCAACCTGGAATTGAGCAAGCGCCTGGGCCTGCACGAAGACACCTACTCGGTATCGATTCCGCTCGGCGCCACCATCAACATGGCCGGTGCGGCGATCACCATCACTGTGCTGACCCTGGCGGCCGTGCACACCCTGGGCATTGCCGTGGACATTCCGACCGCAATCCTGCTCAGTGTCGTTGCCGCGATCTGTGCCTGTGGCGCTTCGGGTGTGGCCGGTGGCTCGCTGCTGCTGATTCCGCTGGCGTGCAGCCTGTTCGGCATTCCGAGCGAGATCGCCATGCAAGTCGTGGCGGTGGGCTTCATTATCGGCGTGCTGCAGGATTCGGCGGAGACCGCGCTGAACTCCTCGACAGACGTGCTGTTTACCGCAGCGGCTTGCCTGGGCGAGGAAGAGAAGGCTCAGCGTACGGCGTAACCGCCGTATCCTGTGGGAGCGAGCCTGCGCGCGAAAGGGGCGAGACATTCAGCATTAATATCGCCTGATACGCCGCATTTGCGAGCAGGCTCGCTCCCACAGAAAAACAAAAGCCCGCCAAGGCGCGAACCTTGGCGGGCTTTTTCGTATCCGGGTGTTTAGAACGCGCCCATGTAATCGCGCTTGCCCACTTCTACGCCGTTATGACGCAGCAACGCATAGGTGGTGGTGACGTGGAAGAAGAACTGCGGCAAGCCGTAAGTCAGCAGATACGCCTGACCACTGAAGCGCTTCTCTTTCGGCGTGCCCGGACGGGTCACGATTTCGATGCCTTCCTTGCCGTCGATCTGCTCTGGCTTGATCTCGCCGATGAAAGCCAGAACCTTGGCGATCAGCGCTTGCAGCTCGGCGAAGGTGGTTTCAGTGTCGTCGTACTTCGGCAGTTCGACTTCGGCCAGACGCGCCGACACGCCTTTGGCGAAATCCACGGCGATCTGCACCTGACGCACCAGTGGGAACATGTCCGGATACAGACGCGCTTGCAGGAAAACGCTCTGGTCGATGTTTTTCGCGCTGGCGTGGGCTTCAGCCTTTTTCAGCACATCGCTCAGGGCGTTGAGCATTTGTTGAAAAACCGGGACGGATGCGGCGTACAGTGAAATGGTCATGGCAGTCTCATGTGATGGCTGGGTAATACGTGGTGGCGATTATAGCCATGCTTGATGAGCACACGGCTTGCCTTTTGTTTGGCAAGGATTAGGCTAGGCGGCTTCGACTGCAGAGGGAACGCGCGATGAGCAACGAACAAGAATCCACCTCCGAACAGCCTCGGCTCAATGCCACGGAAATCCGCATTCTCGGTGCGCTGATCGAAAAACAGGCCACCAGCCCGGAAACCTATCCGCTGACCCTCAACGCACTGGTGCTGGCGTGCAATCAGAAAACCAGCCGCGAACCAGTGATGAACCTCAATCAGGGCCAGGTCGGGCAGAGCCTGCGGGCGCTGGAGGGTCGTGGCTTTACCCGGCTGGTCATGGGCAGCCGCGCTGACCGCTGGGAGCACAAAGTCGACAAGGCGCTGGAACTGGTGCCAGCACAGGTGATTCTGACGGGTTTGATGTTTCTGCGCGGTCCGCAGACCGTCAATGAACTGCTGACCCGCAGCGGGCGCATGCATGAGTTCGAAGATGCCGAGCAGGTCGTGCATCAGCTTGAACGACTGATCGCGCGCGGTCTGGCGGTATTGATTCCGCGTCAGGCCGGGCAGCGTGAGGATCGTTATACCCATGCCCTGGGCGATCCGGCGGATATCGAAGCGATCCTGGCAGCGCGGCAGAATCCTGGAGAGCGATCGAGCGGTGGCGTTTCCCTGGAGCGTATCGAAGAACTCGAGGCCCGCATCGCGGCGCTGGAAGAACGCCTGGCCCGCCTCGAATAACCACCGCAAAGCCCTTGGGAGAGCGAGCCTGCTCGCGAAAGCGCAGTGTCAGTCACCACGATGTTGAATGACCCGCCGCCTTCGCGAACAGGCTCGCTCCCACAGGGGGGCATCCGCAAATTTCAGATTTTATTCCCCGTCCCAATAATCCACCCCATCCACCTGCCGCGCGACTGCGACAAATCCCGAGGCATTGCCCTCGGCATCCACCGTGAAATTATCCATCACCGCATACTTGTTCGAATCCGGATACTCGCAGATCTCCGGCTGCTGCTGAGTGCTCACCGCCAGATAACGCAGTTCGCCCGCGCTGGTATTGATGATCTGATGAGCCTTCTCCGGTCCGCCCGGTGGGCAGGCGATCACATCACCGGCGCGGATCGGAAAACGCTCACCTCCCAACCGCACCTCGCCCTCCCCGGCCACCACGTAGAACATTTCTTCATTGACCCGATGGCTATGGAATGGACTGCCGCGCATGCCCGCTGGCAGCGCATAGAGGCGATAACCGAGCTTCTGCGCACCGAGTTGCTGGCCGATCCGCGCGAAACGCTGCTGATAACGCCCGGCGGTGTCGCCTTCAGGGGCCAGGGCTTCGGGAAGGGCTTGGAGTTCGAGCTCGTTGAGGTTGAGGATGGGCGGATGCATGAGCGGCCTCGGTTATGGTTTTTGTGGTGGGCAGGTCTGTGCGTGTTGGCGAGGATTATAGATAGTGATCCAGAACCGCAGCGCGGCCTTCGCAAGCAGGCTCGCTCCCACATTCAATAGCATTCCAACTGGAAGAACACGCTTAACCTGTGGGAGCGAGCCTGCTCGCGAAGAGGCCAACCCAGCCACTAAAAGATCAATCAGCTGCGCGCAAAATCCACCGCCGCCGCAAACTGCGCCTCATTCGGCCGCACCCCGGTGTAGAGGACAAACTGCTCCAGCGCCTGAATCGCGATCACTTCCAGCCCGGTAATCACCTTTTTACCCTCGGCCCGCGCGCGCACGATCAGCGGCGTTTCCGAAGGGATCGCCACCACGTCGAATACAGTCTCAGCCGCTTTGATCACTTCAGGCTCGAACGCCAGTTGCCCCGCCTCCGGCCCGCCATCCATGCCCACCGGTGTGACATTGATCAGCATCTGCGGGCGCTCATCACCCAGCTCGGCCTGCCAACGATAACCCAGCGAATCCGCCAAGGCCCGCCCGGCCCGCTCGTTACGGGCGACAATCAAACCGTTCTTGTACCCACCATCGCGCAGGGCGCTGGCCACCGCTTTGGCCATGCCACCGCTGCCACGCAGGGCGAAGGTCGAATCTTTCGCCACCGCGTGGCTTTCCAGCAACTGCGCGACGGCGATGTAATCGGTGTTGTAGGCCTTGAGGTGGCCGTCGGTATTGACGATGGTGTTGATCGACTGGATCGCCGCTGCCGACGCATCCAGCTCATCGACCAGCGCAATGCAGGCTTCCTTGAACGGCATCGACACGCCGCAGCCACGAATGCCCAATGCACGGATGCCACCGACCGCGCCGGTCAGGTCGCGGCTGCTGAATGCCTTGTAATAGAAATTCAGGCCCAGCTGTTCATACAAATGGTTGTGAAAACGCAGACCGAAATTCCCCGGGCGCCCCGACAGGGACATGCACAGTTGGGTGTCTTTGTTCGGGTTCATCTGCATGAAACTTCTCCTTCAAACGCACTTTCGGATGGACGGGATTGGCCAGCCCACCGGGTTCTGAATCATCATTGCGGCTTGTCTGTGGCGCTGCGCAGCCGGGTAAGGAAGCCGGTACAGACCTTACACAAAATTTACCCAGCGGCTGTGCTGAATTTCGCAAATTTGCTGTCTTAGCTGTATCCCCGCGACTACTGCTGGCCTGGTTCAGGCCGCGGCGCCGGGTCGAAGAACCGAGGACTTATCATGATTCGTAAACTTCCCATCATGGCTTTGTTGATTGGCGCGCTCGCCGTCACCGGTCAGGCTGAAGCGGGTGGTGGCCACGGCTGGCAGGGCCCTGCAGTGTTTGGCGCGATCGTCGGCTCGGCCATCATCGGCTCGGCACTGATCAACCAGGATCGGCCGGTGTATGTGCAACAACAACCGGTTTATGTTCAGCCGCAACCGGTCTACGTGCAGCAACCGCCACCACCGGTCTATTACCAACCGGCGCCGGTGTATGTGCAGCAACCGGTTTACGTGCAGCCGGCCCCGGTCTACTACGGCCCGCCTCGCGGTTATTACGGTCGGCCCCACGGTTATTACGGCGGCCCACATGGTTATTACGGTGGTCCACGCTGGTAAGCGCAACACAGAGCCCTGCTTTCGAGCAGGGCTTTTTTATGACCGCTGGTCGGCCAACGTCTGAAAAAATCTCGCCAAGGTCGCTGTGAGGACAGTTCGAGCAGCTAAAGTCGTCATGATGGAATCGACCGTAGAGATTTTTTTCATCAAACGGTCACCACTTTGTCATGACGGAACCGCAATCTGAATCCGTCCGTAAACAACAGATCGATAACAACAAGGACGACTGTATGCCCACCCAAAATCCGCACCGCATCGTTGGTCTGTGCACCTCGAGCAAGGTGTACAGCGCGCTCACCGAGCTCAAGCACCTGGAAGGCCATCGCTGCGCCAAGCTGCTGTCCCTGCTCGCCGAAAACCTCGTGCACAAGGGCCTGCTCAATGAACGCGAAGTCATGCACATGCTTGATCAAGTGGTCGAATGACGCCAGACCTCACTGGCATCAATGACCACTATCGAAAGCGTTGATTGTCCGCAGCGCCAGCAAATCCCTAAGGTAGCCCCATCAGTTTGATGGAGGTTTTCCCATGGCTCAGGTTCAAATCATGTCGGTGATCGGCAGCGCAGTTCCCGCTTCGCTGCGTGCATCCGGTTTGCTCGCTTGCTGGTATCTGGTGCGCGATGGCGAGCCAATCAGCGGCCCGCTCACCTCGTTGCCAGCAGCGCAGGCTTTGTCGCAGCAGGTCGCCAGCAGCACATTTCATGCTTAAGGCAGTTGCACCTTGGGCTTGGTCTCGACGAACAGCGCCCAGCTCGACAGGAACAACGCGGCAATCAGCGGCCCGATCACGAAGCCGTTGAGGCCGAAGACCGCGAGGCCGCCGAGGGTAGAAACCAGAATCAGGTAATCGGGCATTTTCGTGTCCTTGCCCACCAGAATCGGGCGTAGCACGTTGTCGACCAGGCCGATCACGAAGACGCCGAACAAGCCCAGCACCACGCCCTGCCAGATCATGCCGCTGAGCAGGAAATACACCGCCACTGGCGCCCAGACAATCCCCGCGCCCACCGCTGGCAACAGCGACAGAAACGCCATCAACACCGCCCAGAGCAGCGCGCTGGGAATATCGAGAAACCAGAAAATCAACCCGCCCAGCGCGCCTTGGGTCACGGCCACGACCACGTTGCCTTTGACCGTCGCGCGCACCACGCGATTGAACTTCAGTTGCAGGCGGCGCTTGTGGTTTTCTTCCAGCGGCACGGCAGTGCGCATCTTGCGCGCCAGCTCGGGGCCGTCACGCAGGAAGAAAAACAGCAGATACAGCATGATGAAAAAGCTCACCACGAATTCGAACGTGCCCTGGCCGAAACTGAACGCCTGAGTCGCCAGCACCTGACTGCCCTGCATCGCCGCTTTGACGATCTTCTCGCGCAAGCTGTCGAGTTCGCCCATGCCGAAGCGGTCAAGCAAGTGCTGAAAGTACGGCGGCAGGCTGTGCTTGAACTGCGCCAGATAGGCAGCAATATCCAGCTCGCCGCTTTCGATGTTCTTGTAGACAGTCGCCCCTTCCTGCACCAGCAGGATGCTGACGATGATCACCGGCAGAATCGCGACCACCAGGCACAGGCTCAAGGTGCACAGCGACGTCACGTTGCGTTGCCAGCCGAACTTCTGCTGCAACCTGCGCTGTACCGGCGCAAACAGAATGCCAAGGATGACAGCCCAGAATACCGCGCCGTAGAACGGCAGCAGAATCCAGATAAAGGCCACCGTGACCAGCACCAGCAGCACTGTCAGGGATTTGAATTGCAGACTCTTTTCGTTCATATCCGGTCCATGTCAGTCAGGCGTCACGCACGCCCGCCCCACTTAGTCAGCCGCCGCGCGCGCGAGTGCCATGTTTATTCATGGAGCATAGATCCAGATCAATAAATCCTTGCGACCGCTGCCCTACCCTGCGCGGCTTTTGCGACCGACACCCAAATGCAGACTCTCATCGCCCCCGAGCTTCTCGCCCCCGCCGGCACTCTGAAAAACATGCGTTACGCCTTCGCTTACGGCGCCGATGCGGTCTACGCCGGCCAGCCGCGCTACAGCCTGCGGGTGCGCAACAACGAGTTCGACCACGCCAACCTGGCGCTCGGCATCCGTGAGGCGCAGGCGCAGGGCAAGCGCTTCTACGTGGTGGTCAACATCGCCCCGCACAACGCCAAGCTGAAGACGTTCCTCAAGGATCTGGCGCCAGTGATCGAGATGGCTCCGGATGCACTGATCATGTCCGACCCGGGCCTGATCATGTTGGTGCGCCGACATTTTCCGCAGATGCCGATTCACCTGTCGGTGCAGGCCAACACGGTGAATTGGGCGAGCGTCGAGTTCTGGCAGCAACAGGGGCTGAGCCGGATCATTCTGTCGCGCGAACTTTCCCTGGAGGAAATCGGTGAAATCCGCGAGCAGGTGCCGGGCATGGAGCTGGAAGTGTTCGTGCACGGCGCGCTATGCATGGCCTATTCCGGGCGCTGCCTGCTTTCCGGTTACATGAACAAGCGCGATGCCAATCAGGGCACCTGCACCAACGCCTGCCGCTGGAAATACACCGCGCAGGAAGCCACGCAAAACCAGCTCGGCGAGATCGTCCAGACCTTTCAGCCCGAGCCGACGCTCGGTCTCGGCGCACCGACCGATCAGGTCTTTCTGTTGCACGAAGCCAACCGCCCCGAGGAATTGATGCCGGCTTTCGAAGACGAGCACGGCACCTACATCATGAATGCCAAGGACCTGCGCGCCGTACAGCATGTCGAGCGGCTGACGCGCATGGGCGTGCATTCGCTGAAGATCGAGGGCCGGACCAAATCGCACTTCTACTGCGCGCGCACCACCCAGGTGTATCGCCGGGCGATCGATGATGCCGTTGCCGGGCGCGAGTTCGATCGCAGCCTGATGCTGGATCTCGAGTCGCTGGCCCAGCGCGGCTACACCGAGGGTTTTCTGCGCCGGCATGTGCACGACGAATATCAGAATTATCAGCACGGCAGTTCGGTGTCGGAGCGTCAGCAGTTCGTTGGCGAGCTGACCGGCGAGCGCCGGGATCGCCTGGCAGAGGTGAAAGTGAAGAATCGTTTTGCCGTTGGCGATCATCTGGAACTGATGACACCCAAGGGCAACTTCCATTTTGATCTGCATGAGTTGCAGAGTGTCAGCGGGCAAGCGATCGAAGTGGCGCCGGGAGACGGGCATACGGTGTACGTGCCGATACCGGACGCGGTGGATTTGCGTTTCGGGTTGTTGATGCGGGATTTGCGTGCTGGCTGACTGGCGATCTTGTTGGCACTCGCAGCATGGCCGTGATTTGCTGGTGACGCCGATGCCGTATTCGCGATCAGGCTCGCTCCCACAGGGGATGACACAAATTCCCTGTGGGAGCGAGCCCGCTCGCGAAGAGGCCGGCGAACTCAGCGGATAATCCGGACTTCAGCGCAAATCATCCGACAACGGCGTCGGCTCATCCGCCGGCGGCACATCGTCGTCAGCTGGCGGATCCTTCCAGTCATCCGGCCGGTCGGCATCGCTCAATGGATCGCGCGCCGGGTCCATGCCCGGCGGTGCATCATGATCGCTCAGGGTCGGCTCATCGGTGCCGGAAACGGGGCGGGTCTGCTCGGTGGGCGCCATGCCACCGGGAACAAGCGAGTCATCAGCCATGCTGCACCTCACAAATCAGGCCCGGTATATCCGGGACGTATTAGTTGGAGGCGCGGGTGCTGAGGGCGTGCGATAGATCAGACCAGCGGCATCAGCCTTGGGCGATAAAGCGATCGCGACTGTTGGTCAGGTGCAGCCACATGGCGGCGCGGGCGGCATCGGCGTCCTGACGTTTGATCGCGTTCAGAATCGCCTCGTGTTCCAGATTGGCCAAATGTCCGAGTTTGCTCAGATCCGCCGCGCCGCGCTCGGCGGCATTGAGCCGATTGCGCGGGATCATCGCACTGCCCAGGTGCTGCATGATCTCGCTGAAACAAGCGTTACCGGTGGCCTCGGCGATCAGCAGATGAAAACGCCGATCGGCCTCCACGCAACTGTCGTTGTTGGCCAGCAGCCGCTGATAGTCATCCAGCGCCTGACGCATCTGCTGCAACTGCTGCTCACTGCGCCGCTGCGCCGCCAGCGCCGCCGCTTGCGTCTCCAGGCCCATGCGCAATTCGAGAATGCTGCGCACACCGAGCGCCGTGTCGACATTCAGGCGCAGGCCCTGCTCCGCTGCGCGCTCGATCACGAAGGTACCGATGCCGTGGCGCGTCTCCACCAGCCCCGAGGCCTGCAACTTGGAAATGGCCTCGCGCACCACCGTGCGGCTGACCCCGTGCTCCTGCACGATGGAGTTCTCCGAAGGCAGCTTGTCACCGGGCGACAGTTGTCCGAGCAGGATGCCTTGGGTGAGCTTTTCCACCAGGTCATGAGCGAGGTTGTGCGTACGTTTGCGCGCGGGCGCGTCGAGGTCTTCTTGCATGGTCGGTTCCGGAGATCGGGGCTTGCCGATCGTAGCATTGCGGGATGACGGTTGAGATTGATTTTAGCGGATGAGAGACCAGCAACTTGTATGACAACACTCAATTTACTCAGATCCTTTAAGCGGCCAGCCATGGCGCATCACTAGCCATAAATCCGAAGAAGCGCCCCGTCATTCTTGCCAATCGCTCAACAAATACGGCGCAGAATCCAGTTTTCGCATAAAAATCCGAACGCTCAGAAGAATTTAATCACCCCTGGCCACTTGTAGGACAAAAAAACTCAGTTGTATGATGTCTATCAACAACGCAGCACTCAGTCCTACCCGCATAAAAATAATCAGTGGGAGAAACATCAGTGAAAACGTCCATCTCCGGGATGCAGGAAAGCGTCGATCCGACGCTCGCCTCAGCCATCTCCAAAGTCAAACGCCACGTCCTGCCGCTCTTCGTGATCATGTTCATCGTCAATTACATTGACCGGGTGAACATCGGTTTCGTCCGCACCCACATGGAAACCGATCTGGGCATTGGTGCTGCCGCCTACGGCTTCGGCGCCGGTCTGTTCTTCATCGGCTACGCGCTGTTCGAAGTGCCGTCCAATATGCTTCTGCAAAAAGTCGGCGCACGGATCTGGCTGACCCGTATCATGTTCACCTGGGGCATAGTCGCGGCCTGCATGGCGTTCATTCAGAACGAAACCCACTTCTACATTTTGCGTTTCCTGCTCGGTGTCGCCGAGGCCGGTTTCTTTCCCGGGGTGATCTATTACTTCACCCGCTGGCTGCCAGGCGTCGAACGTGGCAAGGCGATCGCGATCTTCCTCAGCGGCTCGGCCGTGGCCTCGCTGATCTCCGGCCCGCTGTCCGGCCTGCTCCTGCAGATCAACGGGCTGGGCATGCACGGCTGGCAGTGGATGTACTTCATCGAAGGGATGTTCTCGGTGTGCCTGTGTGTCTTCGTCTGGTTCTGGCTGGATGCCAAACCTCACGACGCGAAATGGTTGAGCCGCGCCGAACAGGATGCACTGGTCAGCGCCATCGACGACGAGCAAAAGGCCCGCGAAGCCGCGACGCCGATCCGGCCCTCGCTGGGCAAACTGCTCAAGGACCGGCAGATCATTCTGTTCTGCCTGATCTACTTCTTTATTCAGCTGACCATTTACGCGGCGACCTTCTGGCTGCCGAGCATCATCAAGAAAATGGGCGAACTCAGCGACGTGCAGGTCGGCCTGTTCAACTCGATTCCATGGTTGCTGTCGATCGTCGGCATGTACGCCTTCGCCTCGCTGTCGGCGAAGTGGAAACATCAACAAGCATGGGTCGCCACGGCGCTGTTGATCGCCGCAGCGGGGATGTTCATGTCCACCACTGGCGGGCCGATCTTCGCCTTCGTCGCGATCTGCTTTGCGGCACTGGGTTTCAAATCCGCCTCGTCACTGTTCTGGCCGATTCCCCAGGCTTATCTGGATGCGCGCATCGCGGCGGCAGTGATCGCGCTGATCAACTCGGTGGGCAACCTCGGCGGCTTCGTCGCGCCGACCACCTTCGGCCTGCTGGAGCAACACACCGGCTCCATTCAGGGCGGCCTGTATGGTCTGGCCGCGACCTCGATCATTGCCGCAATCATCGTCTTCGCCGCGCGCACCACACCAAAACCGGCTGCTGAGAAGGCTGTGGCCGACGCCGCACCGAAACACGCCTGACTACGTCTCGACAAGGAAAACAACAATGACTGTTCATGACACCGCCAAAGCTCCGATCATCACCGACATGCAGGTCATTCCGGTGGCCGGTCACGACGGCATGCTGCTCAACCTGAGCGGCGCCCACGGGCCGTTTTTCACCCGCAACATCGTTATCCTCAAGGACAACGCCGGCCACACCGGCGTCGGCGAAGTGCCCGGTGGCGAGCGCATTCGCCAGACCCTGGAGGACGCGCGCAATCTGGTGGTGGGCAGCCCCATCGGCACCTACCAGAAGATCCTCAACCAGGTGCGCCAGACCTTCGCCGATCGCGATGCCGGCGGCCGTGGCCTGCAGACGTTCGACCTGCGCATCACCATTCACGCGGTCACTGGCCTGGAAGCCGCCCTCCTCGACTTGCTCGGCCAACATCTGGACGTGCCGGTGGCAGCGCTGCTCGGCGAAGGTCAGCAGCGTGACGAAGTGAAGATGCTCGGTTATCTGTTTTACGTGGGCGATCAGCACGAAACCGATCTGGCCTATCGCAGCGAACCGGACGCCGACAACGACTGGTTCCGTGTGCGTCACGAGAAAGCCATGACCGCAGAAGCGGTGGTGCGTCTGGCCGAGGCGGCGCACGCCAAGTACGGTTTCAAGGATTTCAAACTCAAGGGCGGCGTGCTCAGTGGCGATGCCGAGATCGAAGCAGTGACGGCACTGGCCGAGCGCTTCCCTGATGCGCGGATTACCCTCGATCCGAACGGCGCCTGGTCGCTGAAAGAGGCGATCCGTTTGTGCCGCGATCAGCATCATGTGCTCGCCTACGCCGAAGACCCGTGCGGTGCGGAAAACGGCTATTCCGGGCGCGAAGTCATGGCTGAGTTCCGCCGCGCCACCGGGCTGAAAACCGCGACCAACATGATCGCCACCGACTGGCGCGAAATGGGTCACGCGATTCAGTTGCAGTCAGTGGACATCCCGCTGGCCGACCCGCACTTCTGGACCATGCAGGGTTCGGTGCGCGTCGCGCAGATGTGTCATGAGTGGGGGCTGACCTGGGGCTCGCACTCCAACAACCACTTCGATATTTCCCTGGCCATGTTCACCCACGTCGCCGCTGCCGCACCCGGCGAGATTACCGCCATCGACACCCACTGGATCTGGCAGGACGGTCAGCGCCTGACCAAAGCCCCACTGCAGATTGTCGACGGCTGCGTGCAAGTGCCGCAGAAACCGGGCCTGGGCGTGGAGCTGGACATGGATCAAGTGGCCAAAGCCCACGAACTGTACAAAGGCATGGGCCTCGGCGCGCGGGATGACAGCGTCGCGATGCAGTTTCTGATTCCGGGGTGGAAATTCGATAACAAGCGGCCGTGTCTGGTGCGGTGATCCAGCAGGCGCCGCTGATTTCAATTGTGGGAGCGAGCCTGCTCGCGAAGGCGTCAGGTCAGTCGATAGTGCTGTCGCTGATGCACCGCTTTCGCGAGCAGGCTCGCTCCCACAAGGGGGGTTTTGTGTCAGGCAGAAACTTGCAGCAACCACGCCTTGAACGCTTTCATCGCCGCCGTTTCCGCTCGCGACTGCAACCGCGTCAGCCAGTAGCTGCCGGTGGTGATCTCGATTGCAAACGGCTGGCAAATCGCATCAGCCGCCAGTTGCCGGGTGAACATCAGCGGGGGTGCCAACGCTACCCCGCCGCCCTGCAAGGCCGCCTCCATCATCGCCAGCGACGAATCGAACACTATGCTTTGCGGGGGCGCGGCCTGCGTCGCCAGGCCCGCCGCGTGAAACCACTCCGGCCATTCATCGGTGCGATAGGAACGCAGCAAGGTCTGCTGCAACAGGTCCGCCGGCGAGTGCAGTTTCCGGGCAATCTCCGGCACGCACAAAACCGACAACGGCGCATCGAGCAAGCGCGTCGCCTCGATGCCATGCCAAGCGCCAGCGCCGAAACGAATCGCATAATCCAGCCCTTCTGCCGCGACATCGACCCGGTTGTTATTAGTCGAGAGGCGTAAATCGATCAACGGATATTTCCCCCGAAAGTCCGCCAGCCTCGGCAACAACCAGCCCACCGCAAACGTGCCCACCGCGCCGACCGTCAACATGTCGCGATACTGGCCCCCGGCCAGACGCTCGAGCATCTGTGCAATATGATCGAATGAGGTGCTGAGCACCGGCAGCAAGGTTTCGCCTTCACTGGTCAGCATCAGCCCTCGGGGCAGGCGCTTGAACAACGTCAGATTGAGTTGCGCTTCCAGGCTTTTGACCTGATGGCTCACCGCCGCTTGCGTCACGCAAAGCTCGACGGCAGCACGGGTGAAGCTCAGGTGGCGCGCCGAGGCTTCAAACGCGCGCAGGGCGTTGAGCGGCAGTTGCGGTCGGATCATGGCCTACCCCAAATTTTTCTAATGGCTCGTGCGAGTTTTCATCGTTTGTCGAGGGCCGGCGAAGTGCCTAAATTAGCCGCGCTGATCAGCCACTCAATGAAAAATCACCCGCAGTGTAGCGGGATACAACAATCGACACTCATGGAGAGTGATTCACTCATGTGTTCCTTAAAACCGAGCAAGGTCTTTTCCTACAGTACTTTCGCCCTGTTCTTCGGCAGCTTTGCCTGTCACGCCGCGACGCCGACCGATGCGCAATTGCAGGCACTGGTCAGCCAGGCCGTGACCCCGGTGATGCAGCAAAACAACATCCCGGGGCTGACCGTAGCGATCACGCTGAACGGCCAGGCGCATTACTTTAACTACGGCATCGCCGACAAGGACGTACGGCAAAAGGTCACTGAAAACACCCTCTTCGAAGTCGGCTCGGTGAGCAAAACCTTCACCGCCACCCTCGCCGGTTACGCCCAGGCCACAGGCAAACTCGACCTGTCGAGCAAGGCCAGCCAGCTCTGGCCTGAGCTCAAGGGCAGCGCATTCGACAATATCAGCGTGCTGCAACTGGGCACCTACAGCGCCGGCGGACTACCGCTGCAATTCCCCGCCGAAGCGGATTCTTCCGACAAGATGCTCGGCTATTACCGACAATGGAAACCGCAGTTTCCCGCTGGCAGCCATCGCCTGTATTCCAACCCGAGCCTCGGCCTGTTCGGCTACCTGGCGGCCAAAAGCCTCGGCCAGCCGTTCGAGCAGGCAATGACGCAAACCCTGCTGCCAAAACTCGGCTTGCAACACTCCTTCCTCAGCGTGCCGTCAGCCCAGTCGAAGCTTTACGCCCAAGGCTACGACAGCGCCGACCAACCCGTGCGCGTAACGCCCGGCGCCCTCGACGCCGAAGCCTACGGCATCAAAACCAGCGCTGCCGACCTGCTGCGCTACGTTCAGGCACAGCTGAAACCGGCCAGCCTTGCGCCTGATCTGCACAAAGCCATCACCAACACCCACATCGGTTATTACCGCGTCGGCGACATGACCCAAGGCCTGGGCTGGGAGCGTTACGCCTACCCGATCAGCCTGGAAAAACTGCAAAACGGCAACTCGACCCCGATGGCCATCGAGCCGCACAAAGTCGAATGGCTGACACCAGCGCAAGCTGAACCGGCCAATGTGCTGTTCAACAAAACTGGTTCTACACGAGGCTTTGGCGCGTATGTGGCGTTTGTGCCGTCGCGGGACATGGGCATCGTGATTCTGGCCAACAAGAATTACCCGAATGCCGAACGGGTGAAGATTGCGCATACGGTTTTTGCGGCGTTGGCGGATTAAGAGCAAAAGATCGCAGCCTGCGGCAGCTCCATTGACCGAGTGAAAACCCGATCCTGTAGGAGCCGCCGCAGGCTGCGATCTTTTTTCGTTTCAACGCTTAAAGCTGCGCCTGCAAGCGCCAGCCGATGACATCCATCAAGTCACAGCTATCGCGCAACGGAACCGCCAGCACCCGGGCGAAATCCTGCAACAGCAGTGCATCGTGTCCCTTGCCCTCGTCCAGCGAAAGACTCTCCATCAGCTGCGTCACACAGCGCAAGCGGTAAGCCGCAGTGCCGTGCAACACGTCGATGGGGACTTCGCTGTCGATCAGCACACAGGGAATTTTGCAGTCAATCCCGGTGATCGGTATGTAACGCGCCATGAGTGACCCTCCCTGTTCAATATTGAGTCGCGGCTGGCGGCGGATCGAGATTGTCCAGCGCTCGGTTGACCAGCAACTCGCCGACCACCGCTAACTGCTGAATCGACAGGGCAAAGCTGCGCTGCTTTTCACCAACCTGCGCGTCCAGCGCAAACCGCGCCTGCACATGGCCATCGACAAGGACGGCGTCACCCTCAACGTCGCCCAGCTCTCCCAAGGTGAGAAGTCGATGATGGCGCTGGTCGGCGACATCGCGCGTCGCCTGGCGATGATGAACCAGTCGCTCGACAACCCACTGCACGGTGACGGCATCGTGCTCATCGACGAGGTCGATTTGCACTTGCACCCGAGATGGCAACGCAGCCTGATCCGCCAGTTGAGCGAGACTTTTCCGAACTGCCAGTTTGTCTTGACCACCCACTCACCGCTGGTGATCGGCGACGCCAAGGATGTGCTGGTTTATGTGCTCAATGATGGCGAAATCCACGAACACAACGGCCTGTATGGACTGGATGCCAATCAGGTGCTGCTGGAAGTCATGGACACCGACATTCGCAACAGTGACGTTCAGAAGCGTCTGAATCGATTGATGGAATGCTTACAGGACGGTGAGCTGAAAAAAGCCAAGAAGCTTTTCGCCGATCTTTCAAGTGAACTGCCCGAGGGACACATCGAGCTGGCAAAAGCCGCTTTGCTGATCCGCAAACTGGAGTTGCGCAGCGCGTAAGATTCTCAAAGGAACTGAGCCAGCATCGCTGACGCAATGGAAGGTCAGAAACCACACCGCTACTTACCGCGATTTACCCGCTGAAGAACGTCAATCCGTTCGCACAGCTTGTATTACCGAGCAATTCGGGCTTTGTGCTTATTGCTGCCAGTCCATCTCCGTGAGCGCCGCTCATAACGAACACGTTGCAGCCCAGGATCGATTCCCTGCGCGCACCCTGGATTTCAGCAATATCGTTGCCAGTTGCGAAAACCGTCATCACTGTGGGCATGGTCGAAAGACTCAGCCGCTCAAAGTGACACCGTTCATGACGGAGTGTGAAACCGAGCTCAAATTTTATTTGTCCGGGCGAGTGGTCGGCAAAACCGACCGTGCCACGGAATCAATCAAGACGCTGAATCTGGGTGATACCGAAGAGAGTAATCGGGGACTGATCGAAAAACGTAAAAGAATGGTGGATGACCTTATCTTTACCGGAGGACTTCGGCCTGACGCGCTAGAGGACGAGGAACTGCTGGGCATCCTTCTCGAAGACATGTTGACGCCCCAACGGGTCAGCTTCAGCCTTTCTCTCCGGTTTTGGTCAATGTCATTCGCCAGATTCTGCCGTGATGGAGCTGATAGCGGCTTGTTAACAGGCAAACGGCAAGATCAAAAGATCGCAGCCTGCGGCGGCTCCTACATGAGATCTGCGCAGGAGCTGCCGCAGGCTTCGATCTTTTAGTGGACAATAAAAATGGGCGCCCCTGTAAAGGTCGCCCATTTTTTTGATTCACGCCTAGCCTTCAATCATCCGGCATTTCCGGCGGCTTGCTCGGTTTCGCCGGTTTGCTCGGTTTGGCGCCCTTCGCACCTTTCGCCGGTTCCGGTTCGGTGGTGGCAGGCGTTTGTGCGGCGGCGGCCGCTGCGGCTTCTTTTTCGGCCATGGGCATGGCGTCGATGGTTTCGAAGATCTTCGCCAGGCTCAATGCCTTGGCTTCATCACCCGAGGCGGAGAGCTTGGTTTCGCCGTCCTTGCCCACCAGGAACACTTTCGGATAAGCCCCCGCGCCGAGCTTCAGCGAGCGCAGCAGGGCCATGGTGTCCTGCTGGCCCAGGTCCTTGCCGTCGAGCTGGCCGGACATGCTGAGGATGGTGTAGACCTTGATATTGCGGTCGGTGAGGCCCTTTTTGTTGGCTGGGTCTTCCAGTGACTTTTTCAGGCTCAGCCACACCGGGTCGACGGTGCTTTGCGCAATCACGATCAGCGGCCGGGCGCGGCCCACGTCCCCGGCCAGAGGTGAATCGCCGTCGGCGGCGAACAGGGGGCCGGCGATTGCCAGCAAGAGGGTCAGGGTCAGGGACCTGATGAGCATGCGCATCTCCTTTTGATATCCACGCACTACTGATTGCGCATCGTGGCGATTGTTCCGGCGGCGTCTGGCAAAAAGGCATTGCCCTGTCAGAAGCTTAGGTCAGGGAGCGCTTTGCGCAACATGGCGCGAGCGATCATCGGCACATCCCTACGGCCGCTGCATTGGAAGTTTTCTCCAGGCTGAATCAGAACGCCAACTTGTAACCAATCAACACCAGCATCGTCGCCAGGCATGGGCGCAGGACTTCGTCGGAGATACGACCGGTCAGGTGGCTGCCGAGCCAGATGCCCGGCAGCGAGCCCATCAACAGAAACCCGAGCACGCCCCAGTCCATGTTGCCCATGCTTGCGTGGCCGAGGCCGGCGACCAGGGTCAGCGGTACGGCGTGGGCGATTTCGGTGCCGACCAGGCGGCGTGTCGGCAGCAGCGGGTAGAGGATAAACAAGGCGACGGTGCCCAGTGCCCCGGCGCCGATCGAGGTCAGGGCGACCATGGTGCCGAGGATCAGACCGGTGATCACCGTCATCACGTTAAGCCGCGAACCGCTCGGGTTGTAATTGCCGCCGGCGCGTTTGTGGGCGAACTCGAGCAAGCGCTTCTTGAAGAAAATTGCCAGGGCAGTGGCGAAGAGGACGAAACCGAGCGCCTGTTTGATGATGGCGTTCATCGCGTCCGGCGCGGTATGCAGGGAACTGAGGAACCACAGGGTCATGGCCACGGCCGGCACACTGCCGAGGGTCAGCCAGCCGGTGATGGCCCAGTCGATGTTCTTGTTCTTCCTGTGAACGAGGACGCCGCTGGATTTGGTGATCGCGGCGTACAACAGGTCAGTACCGACCGCCGTCGCCGGGTTGATGCCGAACCACAGCAGAATCGGCGTCATCAACGAACCGCCGCCGACACCGGTCATGCCGACGATAAACCCCACCACCAGCCCGGCGATCACCAGGCCGAAATTTGCCAATTCCATTCAAACGTCCAGAAAACGACAGGAAAATCTGGCCCGCAGCATAGCGATTTTTCTTATAACCACATATATCGATGCGGTCTATCGTTATGCCATATCGAATTTACCGCAGATCCCTGTGGGAGCAAGCCTGCTCGCGAAGGCGGTGTGTCAGCCGACCGATGAGTTGAATGACGCAACGCGTTCGCGAGCAGGCTCGCTCCCAAGGTGGATCTTTGCGCTACAGAACACCTGCGGGGCTCATTGCACCGGCAAGAAATTCAGAAACAGCAGACTCTGCGCGTAATTCAGGCCGATCCTGCGATAGCGCTCGTCGAGCATCTGGGTGAGCAGGTCCAGGCGCGCGACGATTTTGCTGAATTCGGTGGCGAAGCTCAGGTTACTGCCCTCCTCCGAAATCTCGTTGGAGAACAGCAGCGGCTGGCCTTCCTTGTTCTGCCGTTGCGACAAAATCCACATGGCTTTTTCGATGTTACGTGCGGCGTTGTGCACGAAGGTCGGGTTGATCGCGTCAGTCATGTAGAACTCGGTGCGATTGCCGTGGGCGGTGACCAGCATGCTGCCGATCGCGTAGATGAAGGCGCCGACGCGGTCGCCGAGGAATTCCGGACTCATCGCATAACTCAGCGCCGCCAGATCCTTGCGCCCGCCCAGCACGGGCAACGGTTGCTGCTGCTCGACGGCAAGACGCACCTGCTTGACCGCCGCATTGACAGTGAGGAAGCCGGATTTGCGCAGCTCTTCCGGGTTGCGCAGATAGAGCTTACCCATCAGCCGGTAAAGGCTGTCGAGGTTGTCGCGCATCGCCAGGGTGGCCATGCGGTCGACGCTGGTCTGCAAAAATTCCTGCGGTTGCCCTTCACGCATCTGATTGAAGAAGCCGTTGCCGTTCTGGTGGCTGCAGCCGCCGAGCAACAGCGAGACCAGGCAGGCCAGCAGCAGGCACGGGCGGCGGTTAGCGACGGTGATCAGGGCAAAAACACTCGGCATGAAATCTCGGACAGGCACATTCCTGTGCGGCGGGAGTCACCGCATCCTGGCCATGCATAGAGCCGCCGATTAGGAAAAAGTGCAGTGCCTGGGCGATTAGCCGACCTTCGGTGGTAGACGACTCATCAATTAGTCGGACTTTATATTTGCCAATACAGGTAAATCCGCTATAAATCTTCTCTCTCGACTCAAATAGCATGACTAGTGATATGTAGGAACTGCCGAAGGCTGCGATCTTTTGATCTTGCTTCTAAACATCAAAATCAAGATCAAAAGATCGCAGCCTTCGGCAGCTCCTACGGTCAATACGAAAACAACAACAAAAAGGAAGGTCAACCATGCTTCAATCCCGTCACCTGCTCTCCGGCCTCGGACTGTCCCTGATGATCGCTACCCTTTCCGCCAACGCGGCGGGCCTGACCGCCGAACACAAAGCCTTCGGCAAAACCAATGACGGCACGCCTGTCGAACAGTACATCCTGCGCAACAGCCACGGCATGCAAGCCACCGTCATCACCTACGGCGCTACCCTGCAAGCGCTGAAAGTCGCTGACAAGCATGGCAAGTTCGACGACGTGGTGCTCGGTTTCGATGATGTGCAGGGCTACCAGAAAGGCACAGCGTACTTCGGCGCGACTATCGGCCGCTTCGGCAACCGTTTGGCCGAAGGTGCTTTCGAACTCGATGGCAAGCGCTATCAAGTGCCGCAGAATGACAAATCCAACGCCCTGCACGGCGGCCCCGAAGGTTTCGACAAGAAAGTCTGGAAGGCCAGGGAAACCAAGGACAACGATTCGGTGGGCGTGACCCTGACTTACCTGTCGGCCGACGGCGAGATGGGCTTTCCGGGCAATCTGACCACCGAAGTCACCTATCGCCTGACCGACAACAACGAGCTGCGCATCGACTACAAGGCCAGCACCGACAAGCCGACCGTGCTCAATCTGACCAACCACAGCTACTTCAACCTGGCCGGCGCCGGTAATGGCGACATTCTCAAGCAGGTCGCCACCATCCATTCCAGCCATTACACGCCGGTCACCGCAAAACTGATCCCTACCGGAGAACTGGCGCCAGTAGCCGGAACGCCGATGGACTTCAGCAAACCGACGGCCATCGGCACGCACATCAAGGCAGATCATCCGCAGCTGAAATTCGCCGAGCCAAAACAGGGCGGCTTCGATTTCAACTGGGCGCTGGACACCAAGGGCGATGTCAGCAAGCTCGCCACCGAAGTCAGCGACCCGCAATCCGGGCGTGTCCTGCAACTGTTCACCAGCGAGCCGGGTGTGCAGTTCTACACCAGCAACTTCCTCGACGGCACGGTCAAGGGCAAGGGCGGCAAGGTCTATCCGCACTGGGGTGCGTTCACCCTCGAGACCCAGCACTATCCGGATTCGCCGAACCAGCCGGACTTTCCAAGCACGCGGCTTGATCCGGGGCAGACTTATGCTCACAGCGTGATCCTGAAGTTCTCCGCCAGGTAAATCTCGAAGATCAAAAGATCGCAGCGCTCCGCAGTCCAACAGAGGAATACGTTCCATGGAGGAGTTGCGGACCGCTGCGATCTTTTTTGCTTTTTGAACCCCAACGCTATTCTGCTGCCCACTAAAGACACCCATTCTTTCAGGCAGGAGGTTTGAATGCGTACCCTTGAGTTGGCCGGCGTGCAAGTTCCCGTGATTGGCCAGGGCACCTGGCGGATGGGCGAGGATCGTTCGGCGCACACCCGTGAAGTGGCGGCGCTGCGCACCGGCATCGAGTTGGGCATGAGCCTGATCGATACCGCTGAGATGTACGCTGAGGGCGGTGCCGAAACGGTGGTCGGTGAAGCCATCGCCGGTCAGCGCGACAAGGTGTTTCTGGTGAGCAAGGTCTACCCGCACAACGCCAGCCGCCAGGGCATCCCGCAAGCCTGCGAGCGCAGTTTGCGTCGGCTCGGCACGGACTACATCGATCTGTATCTGCTGCACTGGCGCGGTCAGTATCCGCTGGAGGAAACCGTTGAAGCGTTCGAACGCCTGCGCGAAGACGGCAAGATCGGCCGTTGGGGCGTGTCGAATTTCGATGTCGACGACCTCGAAGAACTCTCCAGCTCGGCCTGCGCCACCAATCAGGTGCTGTACAACCTCGAAGAGCGCGGTATCGAATTCGATCTGCTGCCGTGGTGCCAGCATCAGCGCCTGCCGCTGATGGCGTACTGTCCGATCGGCCAGGGCGGTGCGATGCTCGCCGAGCCGGTGCTGCAAGAGATTGCCAGCCGTCACAACGCCACCCCGGCGCAGATTTCGCTGGCATGGCTTGTGCGCCAGGAAGGCGTAATTGCGATTCCCAAGGCTGTGCGCCCGGAGCATGTGCAACTCAATGCCGAGGCAGCGCAACTGCAACTGGACGCCGGGGATCTGGCGGCGCTGGACAAGGTGTTCCCGGCGCCACAACGCAAGCAGCGGCTGGCCATGGTCTGAGCTGCCGACTGCGAGGGCTTCGCCATGAGAAGCACAGATCTGCACGACCCGTTCAACCTGCAACGTTTCGTCCAGGCACAGGACCCGGTGTTCGAACGGGTCCAGCGTGAACTCGAAACGGGCCGCAAGCGCAGCCATTGGATGTGGTTCGTCTTTCCGCAGTTCGCCGGATTGGGCGGCAGCGAAATGGCCCGCCGCTTTGCGATTGGTTCAGCCGAGGAAGCCCAGGCCTACTTGGCCGACGAACTGCTCGGGGCGCGGCTGCGCACCTGCACGCAACTGGTACTGATTGGGCCGCAGCGTTCGATTGCAGAAATGTTCGGCCATCCCGATGACCTGAAATTTCATTCTTCGATGACGCTGTTCGCCCAGTTCAGCGCCCCAGACAGTCTGTTCCATCAGGCGCTGGAGCGTTACTTCCACGGCATTCTCGATGAGTGGACACTGCAACTGCTCGACTCAAAACAGGCCCAGTTGCCCACCGATCAGGGTTGAAAAGTCGTCGTCGACAAACGGCAGAATCGCGTCCGCCACCGGTTGCAATTGGCGGGTAATGTAGTGGTCATAGTCGACGGCGGCGCGGCGCACTTCCAGCGGTTCCGGGCCGGCGAGAGTGATGACATAGCTGATCCAGCCGCCGTTCTGATATTGCCGTGGGCGCCCCTGCTCGGCGTTGTAGTCGTCGGCGAGCCGCGCTGCGCGGACGTGCGGCGGTACGTTGCGTTCGTAATCGTCGAGGGTGCGGCGCAGACGCTTGCGGTAGATCAGCCGATCATCGAACTCGCCAGCGAGGGTCTTGCGCACGTAGTCGCGGACGTAATCCTGATACGGCTTGCGCTGGAAGATCCGCTCATACAGTTCCTGTTGAAATTGCCGGGCCAGCAGCGACCAGTCGGTGCGCACGGTTTCCAGGCCCTTGTAGACCATCTCCTCGCTGCCATCGGTGCGGGTGACGAGGCCGGCGTAGCGCTTCTTGCTGCCCTCCTCCGCGCCGCGAATGGTTGGCATCAGGAAGCGCTTGTAGTGAATTTCGAACTGCAATTCCAGTGCGCTTTCCAGGCCGTATGCTTCGCGCACATGCGCGCGCCACCAATCGTTGACGTGCTTGACCAGCGCATGGCCGATCTGCGCTGCTTCTTCCTGACCGTGCAGACTGCGCAGCCAGACAAAGGTTGAATCGGTGTCACCGTAAATGACTGCGTGGCCCTGTTCTTCGATCAACTGGCGGGTGCGCAGCATGATTTCGTGGCCGCGCAAGGTGATCGACGACGCCAACCGGGTATCGAAAAACCGGCAACCGCTGGAGCCGAGCACGCCATAGAAGGCGTTCATGATGATTTTTAGCGCCTGGGACAGAGGCGCGTTGTGCTCACGCTTGGCGGTCTCCCGCCCTTCGGCCACTCGCGCCACGATGGACGGCAGACAATGCCGGGTACGCGAGAAACGTGCGCCACGGAAGCCGGGCACCGAATCAGCGTCGTCGGGATGTTGCAGGCCTTCGATCAAGCCCACCGGGTCGATCAGAAAGGTGCGGATGATCGACGGGTAGAGGCTTTTGTAATCGAGCACCAGAACCGATTCGTACAATCCCGGCCTTGAATCCATAACGAAGCCGCCGGGGCTGGCCTGCGGTGGATTGGTGCCCAGGTTCGGCGCAACAAAGCCTTGGCGATGCATCAACGGCATGTACAAGTGCGTGAACGCAGCGACCGAACCACCGCTGCGGTCGGCCGGCAAACCGGTGACGCTGGCGCGTTCGAGCAAAAACGTCAGCAGTTCGGTCTTGGCGAAAATCCGCGTAACCAGCTCGCAGTCCTTGAGGTTGTATTTGGCCAGCGCCGGTTTGTCCTCGGCGAACATGCGATTGATTTCGTCCATGCGCTGGTACGGATTGTTGATCGCCTTGCCTTCGCCGAGCAGGGTCTGCGCGACGTTTTCCAGGCTGAACGAGGGAAAACTCCAGGTCGCCGAACGCAACGACTCGATGCCGTCGATGATCAGCCGCCCCGCTGCCGAGGCGAAATAGTGATTTCGGCTGCCGTGCTCGCGCCACTGCATTTCTTCGCCGCCACGGCCGATTTTCAGCGGCACGCCGAGGCGTCGCGCGTGTTCGTGGAGGATGCGCAAATCGAACTGCACGACGTTCCAGCCAATGATCGCGTCAGGGTCGTGGCGGGCGAACCAGTCGTTGAGCTTCTTCAGAATGAGCGTGCGCGAATCGCAGTATTCGAGGTCGAAATCGACAATGCTGGCGTCACCGTTCGGCGCGCCCAGCATATACACCTGGCGCTCGCCGCAGCCTTCCAGCGCGATGGAATACAGCTCGCCGTTTTCCGTGGTCTCGATGTCGAGCGAGACCAGGCGCAGTTTCGGTCGATAGCCGGGGTCAGGTTTCAGTTGGGCGTTGATCAGTACGCCGTCAGCATCCGGCGTGCCGCCGAACAGTACCGGCGCGGTGATGAAGCGCTCCATCAGATAGCGTTCCGGAGGGCGCACGTCGGCTTCAAAAACATCGACGCCGGCACGGTTCAGCGCGGTCTCGAGGCGCATCAACTGGCCGTGCTGCTGGCAATACAGACCGAGCACCGGCCGATGCTGAAAATCCAGCAAGGCCAACGGTCGCAGTTCCACATTTTTTTCATCGTGCAACAGCCGCTCGGCCGCTTCACGCTGTGCGGCAGGAATAAACGCCACCGACGGCTGATGCGCCAGACGCACGCGGCACGGCCCGGCGTCCGTCGCCAGCCAGAACTCGACTTCGGTACCGGCCGGCGTGTCGCGCCAATGCCGGGTCAGGACGAAGCCCTGCTGTAAATCCACCACTGCGACCTCGGAAAATCAAACTGACCGGCATTCTACGCGGCATTGCTGCGCTTGGCCTTGGCGAAAAATACTGCTGATCTACGGAAAAAACCGGCAAATGGCGTTTTTTGCACGCTAACTGCCGCTTTGCCACCTTGCCCTGCGCGGTTGCGTCTACGATGCTTGATGAACAACGACAACACCTGAGTAAACGCCATGAAGACCGTCGCCCAACTGCTCAAGCTCAAAGATCAGAAAAATCAGGAAGTGCACCAGATCAAACCGGATCACATGGTGCTCGAAGCGCTTATGAAGATGGCCGAGAAAAACGTCGGCGCCTTGCTGGTGGTCGAAGACGACAAAGTGGTCGGCATCATCAGCGAGCGCGACTATGCGCGCAAACTGGTGCTGCACGGGCGCTCTTCGGTCGGTACGCCAGTGCGCGACATCATGGTCAAGGACGTGATTACCGTGGACACCCGGCAAACCGTCGACACCTGCCTGGGGATCATGTCGGACAGACGCCTGCGCCACTTGCCGGTGGTCGAAGACGGCCAGTTGATCGGTCTGCTGTCGATCGGCGACCTGGTGAAGGAAGCGATTGCCGAACAGGCCGAGCTGATCAAACAGCTGGAGCAATACATTCGCGGGGAATAAATTCCGGTCTTCCGCTCATACTTGACCCTGTGGGAGCGGGCTTGCTCGCGAATGCGGTGGGTCAGTCGACACATCTTGACTGACAGAGCGCTTTCGCGAGCAGGCTCGCTCCCACAGGGGATCCATTGTCAGCCCTGAGACGGCCAATGCCGCTCAAACACCGGTGCCAGCACCGGGTGCCGGTCGATCCTTTGCAGCCATGCATAAAAGCCCGGGCGGGTCTGGCGCAGGTGTTCGCGGCTGCCGGCCCAGCGGCTCACCACTGCCGCCAGCACATCCAGCGCACCGGGCGTTTCATCATCCAGGTACAGCTCGCCGGAAAACTGATCGGCAAATACCTCCCAACTGAAGTGCAGGCGCTGACGCGTGCCGGCGATCAGGTTTTGCCGTGCGCTCTCGTCAGGCGCGCTCAGCCAACGCTCGGGGTAATCGATGATGCCGACCGCCGCGTAGCAGTTGCTGACGATATAGGCGAGGCCGCGAATCGCCTGATCACGATCGGCAGCCTTGCTCGGCAGCAGGCCGGATTTGGGAAACGTCAGGCCCAGGTGAATCAGGATCGCCGCACTTTCGGTCATGGCGCTGCCGTCCGGCAGTTGCAAGGTCGGTATCTGTTTCAGCGGATTGAGTTTGCCCAGCGCGTCGTCGGCCTCGGCGCTGGCTTCGGTGTCAATGAAGCGATAGGCGATCTGGCACAACTCCAGTGCCGCCTCGATGGCAGCCGCGCCGGAATTCTTGTGCCCGTAGAGCTGGTACATGTCCGTTCCCCCGATAAGGCCTTTGCACAGGGTAGATGGCTGGCTGGCCTGACGTAGAAAATTCTGTCAATGAATCGTTCACGCCAGATGCAAAATCTTGTGGGAGCGAGCCTGCTCGCCAATGCGGTGGGTCAGGCACATAAGCGCTGGCTGACCCGACGCCTTCGCGAGCAGGCTCGCTGCCACAGGTTTGATCTTTGTATTTGAAATTTATTTTTCCGGCACTGCATCCAATCGCCTCGGCCACGGGTAGTCCTTGTAACAGCCCACTCTGGTGCTGTCAGCGCCCTGCCCTTTTCGGAGAATCATCGGATGAACATTACCCAGCTGATTGGCTTCACCGGTTTGCTCGCCTTCACCGCGACTAGCTTCGCCCAGAGCAGTTATCCCGACGCGATCAAGGTGCCGGACGGGCACAAGATTGCCCTGGAAACCACAGGGGTTGGCGAGATCACCTACGAATGCCGCGACAAGCCCAATATGGCCGGGCAAACCGAGTGGACCTTTGTCGGCCCGAAAGCGGTGCTCAATGATCGCAGCGGCAAACAGGTCGGCACCTATTTCGGCCCGCCAGCGACCTGGCAGGCCAAGGACGGTTCGAAAGTCACCGGCACGCAACTCGCCGTGGCACCGTCGAGCCCGGGCAACCTGCCCTATCAACTGGTCAAGGCCAATCCGGCTGAGGGCAAAGGCGCGATGACCGGCGTCAGCTACATACAGCGCGTTGCGCTCAAGGGCGGCGTGGCGCCGGGCAGTGAGTGCACGATGGCGAACAAGGGCAAGCAGGAAGTGGTGAAGTACCAGGCGGATTATATTTTCTGGGCGGCGAACTGACCTGGACGTCACGGAGTACCAAATGTGGGAGCGAGCCTGCTCGCGAATGCGGTGGGTCAGGTATCGGTGTGGCGACCGACACTCCGCGTTCGCGAGCAGGCTCGCTCCCACAGGGAACAATGCGTCTGTATGTTTGGGAAATGTGAGCTAGATTGCACCCCATGCCTTTAGCCGAATCCGTTTTCGATTACGAAGCCCGCCTCGCTGCCTGTGCCCGGGGCGAGCGTTCGGCTTTGCGCGATTTGTATGTGCAGGAAGGCCCGCGCCTGCTCGGTGTAGCCAAGCGGCTGGTGCGCGATACGGCGCTGGCGGAGGACATTGTGCATGAAGCATTCATCAAGATCTGGCACGGCGCTGCCGGATTCGACCCGGCGCGTGGTTCGGCGCGGGGCTGGATGTTCAGCGTGACCCGGCACCTGGCCTTGAATCAGTTGCGCAAGCAAAATCGGGAAACGCCGTTCAGCGAAGAACATGAGTCAGCGGCGCCCGATGAGCTGGCCGATATTCACTCGGCGCGCATTCATCGCTGCCTCGAGCAACTGGAACCGCAGCGGCGCAGCTGCATCCTCCACGCTTACGTCGACGGTTACAGCCACGCGCAGATTTCCGCGCGCCTCGATACGCCGCTGGGCACGGTCAAAGCGTGGATCAAGCGCAGCCTCAATGCTTTGCGGGAGTGCATGGGATGACCGGCGAATCAGCGCAGGAACGGGATGAACTGGCCGGCGAGTATGTGCTCGGCACCTTGTCGTTCGAGCAGCGCATCGAGGTGCAACGGCGCCTGCCGAACGATCCCGAACTTCGTGCGGCGGTGGATGCCTGGGAGCGGCGTCTACTGGAGCTGACCGATCTGGCCGAACCTCAGCAACCCTCGGCGCAGCTGTGGCCTCGTATCGAACGCAGTCTCGAACGGCTGACGGTGAAGAAACCTCTGACTTCGTGGTGGAATCTGCTGCCGCTGTGGCGCGGTTTGAGTGCGGCGGGCCTTGCTGCGACGCTGATTCTAGGCACGCTGCTGCTGACCCAGACTGCGCCGAAACCGAGTTATCTGGTGGTGCTGGTAGCCCCGCAGGACAAGGCGCCGGGCTGGGTGATTCAGGCGAGCAACGCGCGGGAGATCCAGTTGATTCCGCTGGGCGTGGTCGAGGTGCCGGCGGACAAGGCGCTGGAGTTCTGGACCAAGGCTGACGGCTGGTCGGGGCCGGTGTCGTTGGGCCTGGTCAAACCGGGGCAGGCTTTGTCGGTGCCGCTGGACAAGTTGCCACCGTTGCAACCCAACCAGTTGTTCGAGCTGACCCTGGAAGGCGCCAATGGCTCACCGATCGGCAAACCGACCGGGCCGATTCAGGCGATCGGGCGTGCGGTCAAAGTCTTGTAGTGTGCCCTGTAGGAGCTGCCGAAGGCTGCGATCTTTGTTTTCAAGATCAAAAGATCGTCCGATCGCGGCCCGAGCCTTCGGCAGCTCCTACATTAATCATCATCGACGTCGATGTTCACCATCACGGCAATGAAGTTCTCATAAAAAATTCCGGGCGTAACATCGGCTCCATACCAACCAACAACACCCCGGAGCACACCATCATGAAACGCCAGACTCTTCTCAGCATCGCCTTCTCGCTTTTCGCAGTTAACGCTTTCGCGGCCACCCCGGCGCACACCATGATCGCCGAAGGCGGCTCGGACAAACTGATCGAAAGCCGTCTGGCCGAAGGTGGTTCGGATCGTCTGATCGAACGCCGCGTTGCCGAAGGTGGCGCTGATCGTTTGATCGAACGCCGTGTTGCCGAAGGTGGCGCTGATCGTCTGATCGAACGCCGTGTTGCCGAAGGTGGCTCGGATCGTCTGATCGAACGCCGCGTTGCCGAAGGTGGCTCGGATCGTCTGATCGAACGTCGCGTTGCTGAAGGTGGCGCTGATCGTCTGATCGAACGCCGCGTTGCCGAAGGTGGCTCGGATCGTCTGATCGAACGTCGCGTTGCTGAAGGCGGTTCGGATCGTCTGATCGAACGCCGCGTTGCCTGAATGCACAGCTTCAAGCGCAACACCGCAGAGAAACCCGGCTCCCGCAGCCGGGTTTTTTATGCCTGCATGTTTTATCCGGCCTTGGCCATGCAGCGCTTGTAACGCTCGTCCACGCGCTTGGCGAACCAGGCTGTGGTGAGCTTGCGGGTGATCTTCGGACTCTGCAGCACAATTCCCGGCAATACCGCACGCGGCAAGGCCTTGCCTTCGGCCCGCTCCGCCAGTTCGAACACGCGCTGATAGAGTTTGCTCTCTTCGAATTCCAGGGTTTTGCCTTTCTCCAGTTGATCGCGAATCGTCGGGTTGCGCATGCCCAGCGACTTGCCGAGGGTACGCACCGCCAGTTCGGTGCTGCCGGGCATGATCGAGTCGTAGCGAATCAGGTCACCGTCCAGGGTCAGCGGGATACCGGAAGCGCGGCTCACCGCATTCTGGAACGCGGCATTGCGACTGGCGTACCAGCCGGCGTTGAAATCGGCGAAACGATACAGCGGCTCGCGGTAATTCACCGGATAGCCGAGCAAATGGGCGATGCCGAAATACATGCCGCCGCGCCGACTGAACACTTCACGGCGGATCGTGCCGTCCACCGGGTACGGGTAATCCTTGGCGTGCTCCTCGGCAAATTCGATGCTGACCTGCATCGGCCCACCGGTGTGCACCGGGTTGAAGCCGCCGAACAGCGTGCGGCCCATCGGCACCATGCCGATGAAGTCGTCAAAAATCGCGCTCAGCTCTTTCTCACTGCGCGCCGCATTCAGGCGCTCGCTGTAGGTCTTGCCGTTGGGCGAGCGCACTTGCAGAGCGCCGCTGACCAACAGGCTGGGGATGTGCACCTTAGCGGCGCGGCGATCGATTTCGTCACGAGCGATCTTGCCCAGACCGGGCACCGTCGGGTCGGCCTGGAAAGTCGATTCCTGCTCGGCCACGGCCAGTACCGAACACAGGTTCTGCGTGGTGGTGTTGATGCCTTGCGCGGCGAACGCGGCGTAGATGTCCGTGGCCCAGCCCTGACGGTCGGCAGTTTTTGCCGGCAACAGCCGAACAATTTCAGCCTTCACTTCAGCCGGCGGACGCAGCGCCGGTTCGTTGCTGCGCTGGCTGGCGCAACCGGCGAGCAGCAGCAAGGCGCCCAGAGTAATAATTAATCGCATGTTGCTCCATCCAATCAAATTCGCCACAACACCATACACAACCCCCGTAGGAGCTGCCGAAGGCTGCGATCTTTTGATCTTGCTTTTTGCAGATCAAAGTCAACAT
>NZ_JBSICA010000017.1:0-130466 GCF_058245595.1 Pseudomonas sp. UF-293
GCCCACTCCCACATTCAACTGGCGCCAGGCGCAAAATCTTCCAACACCACAGATTCCCCTGTGGGAGCGGGCTTGCTCGCGAAAGCGTCAGGTCAGGCGACTGCGATGCTGGATGTGCTGCCGCCTTCGTGGGCAAGCCCACTCCCACAGGGCTCGGCGGCGCGCATTAAATCCCGGCACAACACAAAACCACTGTGGGAGCGGGCTTGCTCGCGAAGGCGTCAGCTCAGGCAATCAAGATACTGAATGTACCGCCGCCATCGCGAGCGGACTCACTCCTATCGGTGGATTTGTGCGGGTTGTATACAATCGCACGACCCAGCGCCCAACAATCAAACAGGGAATAGGTCGTCAGCGGATTTCGTGGTTAACTTCCGCCTCTTGCATGCTTTCCAATCAAAAAACAGAAGGACTCAAGTCATGGCTCAAGTCACCCTCAAAGGCAATCCGGTTCAAGTCAACGGCCAGTTGCCACAAGCCGGTTCCAAGGCGCCAGCCTTTTCCCTGGTAGCCGGCAATCTGTCCGACGTCACCCTGCAAGACTTCGCCGGCAAGCGCAAAGTCCTGAACATTTTCCCAAGCGTCGACACCCCGACCTGCGCCACCTCCGTGCGCAAGTTCAATGCCCAGGCCAACGACATCAGCAACACCGTGGTGCTGTGCATCTCCGCTGACCTGCCGTTCGCCCAGGCGCGCTTCTGCGGCGCCGAAGGTCTGGAAAACGTACAGAACCTGTCGACCCTGCGCGGCAGCGAGTTCATCGAAAACTACGGCGTGGCCATTGCTGACGGCCCGCTGAAGGGCCTGACCGCACGCGCCGTGGTGGTTCTGGACGAAAACGACAACGTCCTGCACAGCGAACTGGTCAAGGAAATCGCCGAAGAGCCTGACTACGAAGCGGCACTGTCCGTTCTCAAGTAAGGCTTTTACAATTGTTAACGGCCTGGCCCTGTCCAGGCCGTTTTCATTTGTGTATCAGGGTTTTGCCTTACACCTTGAAACGTAAGTGGAAGGTAAATTGCCGGTAAAGCTGCTTTGCTTAAATCCACTCAGTGCTTATCGTTCAGCCTCCCGTAATAGAAGCCCACGCGCCCAATGGTCAATAACTCCATGCAATCGTCCCCCCGCAAATCCCGTCGCTGGCTGATCAGCCTGCTTGTCCTGTTGGTCATCGCTGTCCTGTGCTGGAAATTCTGGCCCGCCGGCTCTGCTGACAAGGCAGGCGGCGACAAAGCGGCCGCCGGGCACACCGGGCGCTCGGGGATGATGCGGCCGGGCTTCGGCGGCGGCACCGGGCCGATTCCGGTGCGTGTGGCGCCGGCGGTGAAGGGCGACTTCCCGCTGTATTACAAGGCGCTGGGAACGGTCACCGCGCTCAATACCATCAACGTCCGCAGCCGGGTGGGCGGCGAACTGGTCAAGATTCATTTCGAAGAAGGGCAGATGGTCAAGGCGGGCGACCTGCTGGCCGAGATTGATCCGCGTCCTTACCAGAATGCTTTGCTTCAGGCCGAAGGCACCTTGCTGCAGAATCAGGCGCAGTTGAAAAACGCCCAGGTCGACGTCGAGCGTTATCGCGGTCTGTACAAAGAAGACAGCATCGCCAAACAGACCCTCGACACCGCCGAAGCGCTGGTCGGCCAATACCTGGGCACGGTCAAGACCAATCAGGCCGCGGTCAACGACGCCAAGCTCAATCTTGAATTCACCAAGATCCGCGCGCCGATTGCCGGCCGCGTCGGTCTGCGTCAGGTCGACGTCGGCAACCTCGTCGCCGCCAACGACACCACGTTCCTCGCGGTGATCACCCAGACGCAGCCGATCAGCGTGGCCTTCACCTTGCCGGAAAACAGCCTCGACACCGTGCTGGCGCGTTACCGCAGCGGCGCCAAACTGCCTGCCGAGGCGTGGGACCGCGGCGACACCAAACTGCAGGCTACCGGTGTGCTGCAAAGCCTCGACAACCAGATCGACGTCGCTACCGGCACCCTCAAGTTCAAGGCCCGTTACGATAACCGCGACCAGTCGCTATTTCCCAACCAGTTCGTCAACGTTCATTTGCTGGCCGACACGCTCAAAGGTGTAGTGCTGGCACCGTCGGCAGCGATTCAGTTCGGCACCAATGGCACCTTTGTCTATGCGCTGGACGGCGACAAGAAAGTCACCATTCGCCAACTGAAAATCGGTGCCAGCGACGGTGACAACACCGTGGTCACCGAAGGCCTCGCCGCGGGTGATCGCGTTGTGCTTGAAGGCACCGATCGCCTGAAGGAGGGTAGCGAAGTCGAAGTGGTCAATGACAGCAGCGAAGTGCCGACCTCGCCAACCGAACACCTGCAAGGCAAATCCGCCGCCAATCCTGATGCGACCACAGCCGATAAGGCCAAGAAGGGCGCATGAACATTTCGCGGCTGTTCATCCTCCGTCCGGTAGCCACAACCTTGAGCATGCTGGCCATTGTTCTGGCCGGCCTGATCGCTTATCGCTTGCTGCCGGTGTCAGCGTTGCCGCAGGTCGACTACCCGACCATTCGCGTCATGACTCTGTATCCGGGCGCCAGTCCGGACGTGATGACCAGCGCCGTCACCGCGCCACTCGAACGCCAGTTCGGGCAGATGCCGGGCCTCACGCAAATGGCCTCGACCAGCTCGGGCGGTGCTTCGGTGCTGACCCTGCGTTTCAGCCTCGATATCAACATGGACGTTGCCGAGCAGCAGGTGCAGGCCGCGATCAACGCTGCGACCAATCTGCTGCCTACCGATCTGCCAGCGCCGCCTGTGTACAACAAGGTCAACCCGGCGGACACCCCGGTGCTGACCCTGGCCATCACCTCGAAAACCATGCTGCTGCCCAAGCTCAATGATCTGGTCGATACGCGCATGGCGCAGAAAATCGCCCAGATCAGCGGCGTCGGCATGGTCAGCATCGCCGGCGGCCAACGTCAGGCCGTGCGGATCAAGGTCAACCCCGAAGCGCTGGCGGCCAACAGCCTCAATCTGTCGGACGTGCGCACCCTGATCGGCGCCTCCAACGTCAACCAGCCAAAAGGCAACTTCGATGGCCCGACCCGGGTGTCGATGCTCGATGCCAACGACCAGTTGACCTCGCCTGAGGACTACGCCAACCTCATCCTGACCTACAAGAACGGCGCACCGCTGCGGCTCAAGGACGTCGCCGAGATCGTCGATGGCGCCGAGAACGAGCGTCTGGCTGCATGGGCCAATCAGAATCAGGCAGTACTGCTGAACATCCAGCGTCAGCCCGGAGCCAACGTCATCGAAGTGGTCGACCGCATCAAGGCCTTGCTGCCGAGCATCACCGACAACCTGCCGGCCGGCCTCGACGTCACTGTGCTGACGGATCGCACGCAGACCATCCGCGCCTCGGTCACCGACGTGCAACATGAACTGCTGATCGCTATCGCGCTGGTGGTCATGGTCACTTTCCTGTTTCTACGCCGCGCCAGTGCGACGATCATCCCTTCCGTGGCTGTACCACTGTCGCTGATCGGCACCTTCGGCGTGATGTACCTGGCCGGGTTCTCGGTGAACAACCTGACCCTGATGGCGCTGACCATTGCCACCGGTTTCGTGGTCGACGACGCCATCGTCATGCTCGAGAACATCTCGCGCTTCATTGAGGAAGGCGATAGTCCGATGCAGGCCGCGCTCAAGGGCGCGAAACAGATCGGTTTCACCCTGATTTCCCTGACCCTGTCGCTGATCGCCGTCCTGATTCCGCTGCTGTTCATGGCCGACGTGGTGGGGCGCCTGTTCCGTGAATTCGCCATCACCCTGGCCGTGGCGATCCTGATTTCCCTGGTCGTGTCGCTGACCCTGACACCGATGATGTGCGCGCGACTGCTCAAGCGTGAACCGCAAGAACATGAGCAAGGCCGTTTCTATCGCGCCAGCGGTGCGTTCATCGACTGGATGATCAAGGAATACGGGCGGATGCTGCGCTGGGTCCTCAAGCATCAGCCGCTGACCTTGCTGGTCGCCATCGGCACACTGGCGTTGACCGTGTTCCTTTACGTGATCGTGCCGAAGGGCTTCTTTCCGGTGCAGGACACCGGGGTGATCCAGGGCATTTCCGAAGCGCCGCAGTCGATTTCCTTCGCGGCGATGGGCGAGCGGCAGCAGGAACTGGCGAAGATCATCCTGGAAGATCCGGCGGTGCAGAGCCTGTCGTCGTACATCGGCGTCGACGGCGACAACGCCACGCTCAACAGCGGACGCTTGCTGATCAACCTCAAGCCCCACGGCGAGCGCGATCTGACGGCCAGCGAAGTGATCGCACGCCTGCAACCGCAACTGGACAAACTGGTCGGCATTCGCCTGTTCATGCAGCCCGTGCAGGATCTGACCATCGAGGATCGGGTCAGTCGCACCCAGTACCAGTTCAGTATGTCGTCGCCGGACTCGGAATTGCTCAGCCAGTGGAGCGGACGTCTGGTCGAAGCCCTGGCGCAGCGTCCCGAGTTGACCGACGTTGCCAGTGATTTGCAGGACAAAGGCTTGCAGGTCTATCTGGTGATCGACCGTGATGCTGCTTCGCGCCTCGGCGTGTCGGTGGCAAACATTACTGATGCACTGTATGACGCGTTCGGCCAGCGGCAGATTTCGACTATTTACACCCAGGCCAGCCAGTACCGCGTGGTGCTGCAAGCCCAGGCCGGGGAGAAGATCGGCCCACAGGCGCTGGACCAGATTCACGTCAAGACCACCGACGGCGCGCAGGTGCGCCTGTCGAGCCTGGCGCATGTCGAAGAGCGTCAGGCGCAGTTGGCGATCACTCACATCGGCCAGTTCCCGGCGGTGATGATGTCGTTCAACCTCGCGCCGGGTGTGGCGTTGGGGCATGCGGTGGACATCATAGAGCAAGTGCAGCAGAACATCGGCATGCCGGTCGGCGTGCAGACTCAGTTCCAGGGCGCGGCGCAGGCGTTCCAGGCTTCGCTGTCGAGCACCTTGCTGCTGATTCTGGCGGCGGTGGCGACCATGTATATCGTGCTGGGCGTGCTCTACGAGAGCTACATCCACCCGATCACCATCCTCTCGACCTTGCCGTCCGCCGCGGTTGGCGCCTTGCTGGCGTTGCTGCTCAGTGGCAACGACCTGGGGATGATCGCGATCATCGGCATCATTCTGCTGATCGGTATCGTCAAGAAGAACGCGATCATGATGATCGACTTCGCCCTCGACGCCGAACGCACCCAGGGCATGGCCCCGGCAGAGGCGATTTATCAAGCGGCGCTGCTGCGCTTCCGGCCGATTCTGATGACCACACTGGCAGCGTTGTTCGGCGCGGTGCCGCTGATGCTGGCCACGGGGTCTGGCGCGGAACTGCGTCAGCCGTTGGGTCTGGTGATGGTCGGTGGCTTGTTGGTGAGCCAGGTGTTGACGCTGTTCACGACGCCGGTGATTTACCTGTACTTCGACCGCCTGGGCCGGCGCTTTGGTAAATCCAAAGCCGATGAAGAGGTCGCGGTATGACCTCGCAACCACCACATATCTCCTGTGGGAGCGGGTTTGCTCGCGAAAGCGCTGTGTCAGCCGCTACATATGTTGGATGTGCCGGCCTCTTCGCGAGCAAGCCCGCTCCCACAGGGTTAAGCGGTAGGGACTGGCGCGAATGAATCTTTCAGGCCCTTTCATCAAACGCCCCGTGGCAACCATGCTGCTCTCGCTGGCAATCATGTTGCTTGGCGGTGTCAGCTTCGGTCTGCTGCCGGTATCGCCATTGCCGCAGATGGACTTCCCGGTCATCGTCGTCCAGGCCAGTCTGCCGGGCGCAAGTCCCGAGGTGATGGCTTCGACGGTGGCGACGCCGCTGGAGCGTTCGTTCGGTGCGATTGCCGGCGTCAATACCATGAGCAGCCGCTCCAGTCAGGGTTCGACGCGGGTGATTCTGCAATTTGACCTCGACCGCGACATCAACGGCGCGGCGCGGGAAGTGCAGGCGGCGATCAACGCCTCGCGCAATCTACTGCCGAGCGGGATGCGCAGCATGCCGACCTATAAAAAGGTCAACCCGTCGCAGGCGCCGATCATGGTGCTGTCGCTGACTTCGGACGTGCTGGAAAAAGGCCAACTCTACGATTTGGCCTCGACCATACTTTCGCAAAGCCTGTCGCAGGTGCAGGGCGTCGGTGAAGTGCAGATCGGTGGCAGTTCGCTGCCGGCGGTGCGCATCGAGCTCGAACCGCAGGCACTGAACCAGTACGGCGTGGCCCTCGACGATGTGCGCAAGACCATCGCCGACGCCAACGTCCGCCGGCCCAAGGGTTCGGTCGAGGATGGCGAGCGCTTGTGGCAGATCCAGGCCAACGACCAGCTCGAGAAAGCCAAGGATTACGAGTCGCTGATCATTCACTACGCCGACGGCGCCGCGTTGCGTCTCAAGGACGTGGCGAAAGTCAGCGATGGCGTCGAAGACCGTTACAACAGCGGTTTCTTCAACGACGACGCGGCGGTGCTGCTGGTGATCAACCGTCAGGCCGGCGCCAACATCATCGAGACGGTCAACGAGATCAAGGCGCAGTTGCCGGCGCTGCAAGCGGTACTGCCAGCCAGCGTCAAACTCAATCTGGCCATGGACCGATCGCCGGTCATCAAGGCCACGCTGCATGAAGCCGAGATGACCTTGCTGATCGCCGTCGCTCTGGTGGTGCTGGTGGTGTACCTGTTTCTCGGTAACTTCCGCGCTTCGCTGATCCCGACGCTGGCGGTGCCGGTGTCGCTGGTCGGCACGTTTGCGGTGATGTACCTGTATGGGTTCTCGCTGAACAACCTGTCGCTGATGGCGCTGATTCTCGCCACCGGTCTGGTGGTGGACGACGCCATCGTGGTGCTGGAGAACATTTCCCGGCATATCGACGAAGGCGTCAAACCGATGCAGGCGGCGTACCTCGGGGCCAAGGAAGTCGGCTTTACCCTGTTGTCGATGAACGTCTCGCTGGTGGCAGTGTTCCTGTCGATCCTGTTCATGGGCGGGCTGGTCGAAAGCCTGTTCCGCGAGTTTTCCATCACTCTGGCGGCGGCGATCGTGGTGTCGCTGGTGGTTTCCCTGACGCTGACGCCAATGCTCTGCGCGCGCTGGCTCAAACCACACACGCCGGGGCAGGAAAACCGCCTGCAACGCTGGAGCCAGAAGACCAACGACTGGATGGTCGGCAAATACGCCACCAGCCTCGACTGGGTATTGCGTCATCGACGTCTGACCTTGCTCAGTCTGCTGCTCACCGTCGGCGTCAACGTTGCGCTCTACGTGGTGGTGCCGAAAACCTTCCTGCCGCAGCAGGACACCGGGCAATTGATCGGTTTCGTACGTGGCGATGACGGTCTGTCGTTCAACGTCATGCAGCCGAAAATGGAAACCTTCCGCCGCGCCGTGCTCAAGGACGAAGCGGTGGAAAGCGTCGCCGGGTTCATTGGTGGTAACAACGGCACCAACAACGCCTTCATGATCGTGCGCCTGAAACCGATCAAGGAACGCCGGCTGTCGGCGCAGAAAGTCATTGAGCGCCTGCGCAAGGAAATGCCCAAGGTACCCGGTGCGCAGCTGATGCTGATGGCCGATCAGGATCTGCAGTTCGGCGGTGGCCGCGAACAGACCAGTTCGCAGTACACCTACATCCTGCAAAGCGGCGACCTCGCCGAGCTGCGCAAGTGGTTCCCGAAAGTGGTCACCGCGTTGCGTGCCTTGCCCGAGCTGACCGCCATTGATGCCCGCGAGGGTGCCGGGGCACAGCAGGTGACACTGATCGTCGACCGGGATCAGGCCAAACGCCTGGGGGTCGACATGAACATGGTCACCGCCGTGCTCAACAACGCTTACAGCCAGCGGCAGATTTCGACGATCTACGACAGCCTCAACCAGTACCAGGTGGTGATGGAGGTCAATCCGAAATACGCCCAGGATCCGGTGACGCTCAAGCAGGTCGAGGTGATTACCGCTGACGGTGCGCGGGTGCCGCTGTCGACGTTCGCCCATTACGAAAACAGCCTGGAAAACGACCGGGTCAGCCATGAAGGTCAGTTCGCATCCGAAAGCATTTCCTTTGACATGGCCGAAGGTGTGACCGTAGGGCAGGGCAGCGCCGCCATCGAACGGGCGATCGCCAAGGTCGGCCTGCCGGAGGATGTGATTGCGAAAATGGCCGGCACCGCTGACGCCTTCGCGGCCACGCAGAAGAGCCAGCCGTTCATGATCCTCGGTGCGTTGCTCGCCGTGTATCTGGTGCTGGGTGTGCTGTATGAAAGCTACATCCACCCGCTGACCATTCTCTCGACCTTGCCTTCAGCCGGCGTCGGCGCGTTGCTGTCGATCTATGCACTCGGCGGCGAGTTCAGCCTGATTTCCCTGCTGGGAATATTCCTGCTGATCGGCGTGGTGAAAAAGAACGCCATTCTGATGATCGATCTTGCGCTGCAATTGGAGCGGCATGAGGGGCTGTCGCCGCTGGAGTCGATTCGCAGCGCCTGTCTGCAACGCCTGCGACCGATTCTGATGACGACGCTGGCGGCGATCCTCGGCGCCTTGCCGCTGCTGCTCGGCCGCGCCGAGGGCGCGGAAATGCGCCAGCCGCTGGGCCTGACCATCATTGGCGGTCTGGTGTTCAGCCAGGTCCTGACCCTTTACACCACACCCGTGGTTTACCTCTATCTCGACAAGCTGCGCCATCGTTTCAATAAATGGCGTGGCGTGCGCACTGACGCCGCTCTGGAAACTCCGCTATGACTGACCGTTCGCTTATCCAATTGGCCACCGTGCGCGGCTCGCGCCTGTTGAGCCTGTCGTTGTGCGTGGCGCTGCTCAGCGCCTGCGCCGTCGGCCCGGACTACCAGCGTCCGCAAACTGCCGCAATCGCTCAGTTCAAGGAAGCCGAAGGCTGGCGTCAGGCCAACCCCAGCGACTCGCTGGCCCGGGGCGCCTGGTGGGAGTTGTACGGCGACCGGCAGCTCAACGCCTTGATCGAAAAACTCAACAGCTCCAACCAGACCGTTGCCCAGTCCGAAGCGCAGTTCCGTCAGGCGCAGGCCCTGGTGCGCAGTGCGCGCGGGGCGTTTTATCCCAGCGTCGACTTGAGTCTGGGCAAGAATCGCTCCAGTCAGGGCACCGGCAGCAGCAGTTCGAGCCTGAGCAGCTCCTCAAGTGGTATTCGTGATACCTACACCGCGCAACTGGGCGTCAGTTGGGAAGCCGATGTCTGGGGCAAGCTGCGCCGTGGGCTGGAGGCCGACGAGGCCAGCGCCCAGGCAAGTTTTGCCGATCTGGCAGCGATGCGTTTGAGTCAGCAATCGGAGCTGGTGCAGAACTACCTGCAACTGCGGGTCATCGATCAGCAGAAGCGATTGCTTGAAGCCACCGTTGCCGCTTACGAGCGTTCACTGAAGATGACGCAGAACCAGTACCGCGCCGGAGTTTCCGGGCGCGATGCAGTGGCGCAGGCGCAAACCCAGTTGAAAAGCACTCAGGCCGATCTGGTCGACCTGATCTGGCAGCGCGCACAGTTTGAAAACGCCATCGCCGTACTGACCGGCGAAGCACCGGCCAACTTCAGCATCGCCGAAAGCCAGAGCATTCCGAAGCTGCCGCAGGTGCCGTTGAGCTTGCCTTCACAATTGCTGGAGCGTCGTCCCGACATCGCGTCGGCCGAGCGCTCGGTGATCGCCGCCAATGCCAATGTCGGCGTGGCGAAGGCCGCGTATTACCCGGACCTGACCCTGAGTCTGAGCGGCGGTTACAGCAGCAGTACCTCGAAAAATCTGATCAGCCTGCCGAACCGTTTCTGGTCGGTCGGCCCGCAACTGTCGTTGCCGCTGTTCGACGGTGGCATTCGTTCGGCCGAGGTCGACCGCAGTGAAGCGGCCTATGACGAAACCGTCGCCCGCTACCGCCAGACCGTGCTCGATGGTTTCCGCGAAGTGGAAAACTACCTGATCCAGCTCAAGGTGTATGAAGACGAAGCGGCGGTGCGCCAGGAAGCGCTGGATGCCGCCCGCGATTCCTTGCGTCTGACGGAGAACCAGTACAAGGCCGGGCTGATCGCTTATATCGATGTGGTTGTGGTGCAGGCCACGGCGCTGAGCAATGAGCGCAGCGTGCTGAACATTTTGCAGAGTCGATTGATTGCCAGCGTGCAACTGATCGCCGCACTGGGCGGCGGCTGGGATGGCCAACTCGACGTCAGCGACAACCGCTGAGCCTGAGGGCGCGAGCCTGCTCCCACAGGGATTCGCGTTCGAATGATGAAGGGTGGCTGGGCGCTGAAAATTGTGGGAGCGAGCCTGCTCGCGAACGCGGTGGGTCAGTCGAGCGAGATGTTGGCTGTGCCGACGCCTTCGCGAGCAAGCCCGCTCCCACAGGGACTCGCGATCAAATGATGAAGGGTGGTCGGGCGCTGAAAATTGAGGGAGCAAGCCCGCTCCCACAGGGATTCGCGTTCGAATGATGAAGGGTGGCTGGACGCTGAAATTTGTGGGAGCGAGCCTGCTCGCGAACGCGGTGGGTCAGTCGAGCGAGATGCTGGATGTGCCGACGCCTTCGCGAGCAAGCCCGCTCGCACAGGGATTTGTGTCTGGCGTGAGATCGCTTCTACAAGGTGTGCTTAAAGCCCACCGCAGAGCGTTGTAGGACGATCGAACGAGCGTTTCATCGGCTTGATGGCAATTTGGTTACTTTGTCAGTGCGTTCTTCCGCGCAATCAGTACAATCGCCGCATTTGCCCGACCGAGAATGGAAGCAGTACGGTTTCGGCTTGTCACGAGAACCTCCATGCTCATCGGCAGCTACTCCTTCACCCTGGTTTTCATATCGTTGTGCGTGGCGATCCTCGCTTCCTACACGGCGCTCGACCTCACCGGGCGCATCGCCACGGCAAAAGGCCGGGCCGTGCATTTCTGGACGGCGGGCGGGGCGTTGGCGATGGGTGTTGGCGTCTGGTCAATGCACTTCATCGGCATGCTCGCCTTCAAATTGCCGATCGATCTGGGCTATGACTTCGCCCTCACTGCGTTGTCATTGCTGATCGCGGTGCTTTCCTGCGGTTTTGCCTTGTGGCTGGTCAGCCAACCAAAGTTGCCACTGGCGCAACTGGCCTTTGGCGCGCTGATAATGGGGGCGGGCATCAGCGCCATGCATTACACCGGCATGGCCGCTCTGCGCATGACCCCGGGTATCGATTACGACCCAACGCTGTTCAGTGCCTCCTTGCTGATTGCCGTCGGCGCCTCGGCGGCGGCATTGTGGATCGCGTTTCGTTTACGCCAGCAATCGCCCTATGTGCGGCTGATTCGCGCCGGGGCGGCGGTGATCATGGGCATGGCGATTGTCGGCATGCACTACACCGGCATGGCCGCCGCGCAGTTTCCTGACGGCAGTTTCTGCGGCGCGACGCTCAATGGCTTGAAGGGCAACGGCCTCGATAGTCTGGTAGTAGTGACCACGCTGGCGGTGCTGTCGATCGCGTTGTTGACCTCGATTCTCGACGCCCGCCTCGAAGCGCGCACCGCCGATCTGGCGCACTCGCTGACTGTGGCCAATCGCGAACTCACCCAACTGGCCTTGCACGATCCGCTGACCAGTCTGCCCAATCGCATGTTGCTCGATGACCGCATCAATCAGGCGATCAAGAAAGTTGAGGAGCAGGGCGGTTGCTTTGCCTTGATGTTCATCGACCTCGACGGTTTCAAACCAGTCAACGATGCGTTCGGCCATCACATGGGCGACCAATTGTTGCGCGAGGTCGGTATTCGTCTGCGCGAAGACTTGCGCAGCCAGGACACACTCGCACGAATCGGCGGCGATGAATTCGTTCTGCTGGTGCGTTTGAGCGAGCCCAATGACGCTTTGAGCCTGGCCGCGCGTCAGGTCAGCTTGATCGGCCGCACGTTTCGCGTCGCCGAACATGATCTGCAGATTTCCGCCAGCGTCGGCATTGCCCTGTACCCGGGCAACGGCGACAACGCCCAGGAACTGCTGATGAACGCCGATGCTGCGATGTACCACGCCAAGGGCGGCGGCAAGAACGGCTACAGCTTCTTCGACGTATCGATGAACACCAACGCGCGCAAACAACTGCAACTGTTGCAGGACCTGCGCGCGGCCATCGAGCACAACCAGTTCTGCCTGCATTACCAGCCTAAATTCGACGCCGCCAATGGCCGTCCGGTCGGTGCCGAAGCGCTGCTGCGTTGGAAGCATCCGCTGCATGGCATGTTGATGCCGGACAAGTTCATCGATCTGGCGGAGAAAACCGGGCTGATCATTCCGATGGGCGAATGGGTGCTCAACGAAGCCTGCCGGCAGATGCGCGAGTGGTACGTGCTCGGCTATACCGACTGGCGCATTGCCGTAAACCTTTCGGCCTTGCAGTTCTGCCACGCCGGGCTGGTACAAAGCGTGGCCAAGGCTTTGGCGACTCATCATTTGCCGGCCAACAGCCTGACGCTCGAAATCACCGAAACCACGGCGATGAGCGACGCTGACGCGAGCATGACTGTGCTCCAGGAGTTGTCGGACATGGGCGTCGACCTATCGATCGACGACTTCGGCACCGGCTATTCCAGCCTGATGTACCTCAAGCGCCTGCCGGCCAATGAGCTGAAGATCGATCGCGGTTTCGTCCGTGATCTGGAACATGACAGCGATGACGCCGCGATCGTCTCGGCGATTGTGGCGCTGGGGCAGGCGCTGGATCTGCGGATTGTCGCCGAAGGTGTCGAGACCGGCGCGCAGCAGGATTTCCTCACCAAATTGGGCTGTGATTCGTTGCAGGGCTATCTGCTCGGCCACCCGATGCCGGCGGAGCGCTTCATGCAGGACATCGTGCGTGGGCAACGGCTGGCGGTGGTCTGAGAGGCCGAGTCATCGTTCTTCGCGAGCAGGCTCGCTCCCACAGGGGATTGCGGCAACACCATTGAACTCATGCAAAAGCCATGAATGGCAGTTATTCTTGGCCCCGACTGTTACGTGTGCACGTGGGGGAAGGCCAGCATGGATAAAGTCATTGTCATCACCGGTGGCGGGCGCGGAATCGGCGCGGCTACGGCATTGTTGGCAGCCGGACAAGGCTACCGGATCTGCATCAACTATCAGTCGGATGAACAGGCCGCACACAGCGTGCTTGAGCAAGTCAGAGCGTTGGGTGCCCAGGCTATCGCGGTGCGCGCCGATGTCAGTATCGAAGACGAAGTGATCGCGATGTTTCAGCGCGTCGACAACGAACTGGGCCGGGTTACCGCGCTGGTCAACAATGCCGGCACCGTCGGGCAGAAATCGCGAGTCGATGAAATGTCCGAATTCCGCATCCTCAAAATCATGAAGACCAACGTACTGGCGCCGATCCTCTGCGCGAAACACGCAATCCTGCGCATGTCGCCAAAGCATGGCGGGCAGGGCGGCAGCATCGTCAACGTGTCCTCGGTCGCGGCTCGCCTCGGTTCGCCGAACGAGTACGTTGATTACGCAGCGTCCAAAGGGGCGCTCGATACGTTCACCATCGGCCTGTCGAAAGAGGTGGCAGGCGAGGGCATTCGCGTGAATGCCGTGCGTCCGGGCTATATTTATACCGACTTCCATGCCCTGAGCGGCGACCCGGATCGGGTCAGCAAGCTCGAATCGGCGATTCCCATGGCCCGGGGCGGGCGGCCGGATGAAGTGGCAGAGGCGATTGTCTGGTTGCTGTCAGACAAGGCTTCGTATGCGACCGGGACGTTTGTTGATTTGGGGGGTGGGCGTTAAACCGGTGGATTTGCAGTGTTAAAGCCGGCCTCTTCGCGAGCAGGCTCGCTCCCACAGTTGGTTTGTGAATGCGGAACCAATGTGGGAGCGAGCCTGCTCGCGAAGGCGCCAGCCCAGACAACGTCGATCCATCAGAACGACCGCACAATCCGCCCCAACGTCTCCATGGCCTTCTCCGATTCTTCGGTCCATGGGCTGCCGTAATTCAAGCGAATGCAGTTTCTGAAACGCTGGGTCGGCGAGAAAATCGGCCCCGGCGCGATGCTGATGCCTTGCGCCAACGCCATCTGAAACAACTTCAGTGAATCCATCTGCTCTGGCAATTCCAGCCACAGAAAATAACCGCCCGCCGGTTGGCTGACGCGGGTCTGCGCCGGAAAGTAGCGGGCAATCGCCGCGAGCATCGCGCTCTGCTGTTCTTCCAGGGCATAACGCAGTTTGCGCAGATGCCGATCGTAGCCGCCGTGTTGCAGATAATCGGCAATCGCCGCTTGCGCCGGCATCGAAGCGCAGAGCGAGGTCATCAGCTTCAGCCGTTCGATTTTCTGCGCGAAACGCCCGGCCGCGACCCAGCCGATGCGATAACCGGGGGCGAGGCTTTTGGCGAACGAGCCGCAATGCATGACCAAGCCTTCAGTATCAAAAGCCTTGGCCGGTTTTGGCGCCTGTTGGCCGTAATAGAGTTCGGCGTAGACGTCGTCCTCGATCAGCGGCACCTGATGCTGACGCAGAAGTTCGACCAATTCCTGTTTCTTCGCCTCGGGCACGGTTGCGCCCATCGGGTTCTGGAAACTGGTCATGCACCAGCAGGCCTTGATCGGATGACGATCCAGGGTTTGCGCGAGCACGCCGAGGTCGATGCCATCGCGTGGATGCACGGGGATTTCCACGGCTTTCAGTTTCAGGCGCTCCAGCACTTGCAGGCAGGCATAAAACGCCGGGGCCTCGATGGCCACCAGATCACCGGGCTCGGTCACCGCTTGCAGGCACAGGTTCAGCGCTTCGAGAGCGCCGTTGGTGATGAGCAATTCTTCCATCGGCAGCATCAGCCCGCCGACCATGTAGCGCAGGGCAATCTGCCGACGCAGTTGCGGGTTGCCCGGCGACATATCGGTGACGACCATGCGCGGATCCATCTCCCGCGCGGCGCTGGCCAAGGAACGCGACAGGCGTTGCAGGGGGAACAGTGTCGGGCTGGGGAAGGCGGATCCGAACGGCACGGTGTTCGGGTCTTTGATCGAATCGAGCACTGAGAACACCAGTTCGCTGACGTCAACTTCGGTGGATTCGTTGACCTGGCTGCTGATGACCGGCTCGGAGAATGCGCTCGGCGTGTGGGCGTTGACGAAGTAGCCGGAGCGCGGCCGCGCGCGGATCAGGCCACGACGTTCGAGCAGGTAATAGGCCTGGAACACCGTCGACGGACTGACCCCGTAAGTCTGGCTGGCGTAGCGCACCGACGGCACGCGCTGGCCAGGGCCGAGGACGCCGGAGCGGATCAGTTCAGCGATGTCGTCGGCGAATTTTTCGTAGCGTTTCATGGTGGATCCGAATGGGGTCTATAAGGAATCGCGTCGCCTCCATTCGCGAGCAGGCTCGCTCCCACAACGACCCCAATTTCCTGTGGGAGCGAGCCTGCTCGCGATTGAAAGCACCGCAGTCTAACGGCAATCAGCGATTCATCGGCGCCACAAACCGGCTCTTCGCCACGCTGTATATCTGCGGCTGGTCACTGTCTTCAATCCTGAAACTCAACGTCTGCGAACTGCTCGCCGGGCGCTCGGTGGTCATCGCCACCGACACCGGCACATCGACAATCTCTCCCGGCGCCAGGCTCAATGCCGTTTTGCCCTGCAATTCAAACCCGTCGCCATCAACCAGACTCAACCGGTAATCCTGCCGTTGCTGAGTCTTGTTGATCACCTTCAGCGAATAAATATTCTCGATCTGCCCCTGAGCGTTCTCACGAAACAGCCCGCGATCCTTGGTCACGTCCAGCGACACCATCGGCCGTTCGATCAACGCCAGCGCCAACGCGCCGATCATCACCAGCAGCACCGCCGTGTAGCCAATCAGGCGCGGGCGCAGCAGATGGGTCTTGCCGCCCTGCAATTCGCGCTCGGAACTGTAGCGGATCAGGCCGCGCGGGTAATGCATTTTGTCCATGATCGAATCGCAGGCATCGATGCACGCTGCGCAGCCGATGCATTCCATTTGCAAGCCATCGCGGATGTCGATGCCGGTCGGGCAGACCTGCACGCACAGCTGGCAGTCGATGCAATCGCCCAGGCCCGCTTCCACGGGGCGCACATCACGCTTGCGCGGGCCGCGGTTTTCGCCGCGCGCGGCGTCGTAAGCGATGGTCAGTGTGTCCTTGTCGAACATCACGCTCTGGAACCGCGCATACGGGCACATGTGCATGCACACCGCTTCGCGCAGCCAACCGGCGTTGATATAGGTGGCGGCAGCGAAGAACAGCACCCAGAACAAACTGACCCCACCGATCTGCAGGGTCAGCAGCTCTTCAGCCAGCGGCCGGATCGGTGTGAAGTAGCCGACGAAGGTCAGGCCGGTGATCACGCTGATTGCCAGCCACAACGTGTGCTTGGCGGCACGCCGCGCCAGCTTGTTCAGGCTCCAGGGGGCGGCTTGCAGTTTGATGCGCTGGTTGCGCTCGCCTTCGGTGATCTTTTCGCACCACATGAAGATCCACGTCCATGAACTCTGCGGACAGGTGTAACCACACCAGACCCTCCCGGCAAACACGGTGATGGCGAAGAGGCCGAACGCAGCAATGATCAGCAGCGCCGAGAGCAGAATGAAATCCTGCGGCCAGAACGTCGCCCCGAAGATATGGAACTTGCTTTCCGCCAGATCCCACAGCACCGCCTGCCGACCGCACCAGTTAAGCCACACGGTGCCGAAGAACAGCACAAACAGAACTCCGGCGCCGCTCATGCGCAGGTTGCGGAACAGGCCGCTAAAACTGCGAGTGTGGATCTGCTTGTCGGTGGAACGGAGCGTCGCCTTCATCGGGCGGGCGGGGACGCTTTTTATAGTGGGCGACGCTTCTACGGTTCGGACGGGGATTTGTTCGCTCATGGTCGTTCGCTCATCAGCCTCCATCAGGCCGATGCACTATGAGCGCCGATCTGTTTGCAGAACAGACTCAGGTCTGGCAATAAAAAGCAGATCAGATGAGCTTTGGCGTAATGTCTGCGACAACTTGAAGCATCAGAGCGGACACGGCGCAAACGCCTATCGCAGACGTTTGCGCAGCGTGTTGAGCGAGATCAGTCAAACCACCGAATCACCGTCATCGGCTTTCAAGTGCTTGCGCCCGTCTTTGGCCCCGGCCACGGTCAGGGCATCGGCTTCTGCTTCGGTGATGTAGGCGCGTTTGCCTTCGATTTCCACGAACGACATGGCTTTTTCGCTATCGGTCATGACTTCGAGCGTGTCGCAAATGCGGATTTCCTCGCCATGTTCGACGGTAAAAAAACACACTTTCTGCTCGGGGTTGGATTCATCGATTCGAACGGGCATGGCGGCAGTCCTTGTTCCAGTGAGGTCTGCACATTAGGACGCGCAGCGCGCTGATCGTTCTGCGCAACCGATTAATGGTCGCTGTTGTCCATCGCTTATCAAGCCAATAACAAGGGAGGCACGATGGAAGACTGGTGGGATGAAGTGTGGGCAACGATGCAAGCCGAGTTCGCCGATATCGGTGATGCCTCGCAAATGACCCGAATCACCGTACGCCTGGTGATGGCGGCGATCCTCGGTGGGATCCTTGGTTTCGAGCGCGAGCACAAAGGCAAGGCAGCAGGTGTTCGCACGCACATGCTGGTGGCGTTGGGCGCGGCGTTGTTTGTATTGGTGCCACAGACCTCGGGTGCGGAATCCGACGCCATGAGTCGCGTGCTGCAGGGTGTGATTGCCGGGATCGGCTTCCTCGGCGCCGGGACCATTCTGAAAAATCAGCAGGGCGACGAGGCCCATGTCAAAGGCCTGACCACAGCGGCAGGGTTATGGATGACGGCGGCGATCGGCGTGGCGGCGGGGCTGGGGAAGGAAGCGACGGCATTGCTCAGTACCGTTCTGGCGCTGGCGATTTTCAGTGTGATGCCCTACGTGGTGAGAGTGTTCGAGAAGGATGTCGACAAGAACGACCACCTCTAGCTAATCACTCGGTCCCGTGTAGGAGCTGCCGAAGGCTGCGATCTTTTGATCCGCATTGCAGCGTGGCGAAAAGATCGCAGCCTTCGGCAGCTCCTACAGGGATGGCACACAGACATGGAAATTTCAGACGATCACTGGCGGCATCGTACTCGGCGGCTCTTCTTTCGGTGGTGGCGTGGTGCCGGGCGGCTCTTGCTCAGGGACTGGCGGCGGCTCGGTTTCGGGCAGGGTGGGTTTGTCGATGTTCGGATCGGGCGTTTCCGCCGGGATCGGGATGCTCATCAGGTACCTCCGTATGGCACATGGCGTGGGACGTGCTTAAGTGAGTTGACCCGGTCACGACTGATTCGATCCATGGCGCGTCTCGATAATTTCATCTGAACTTTTCCCCGCGCCGGTTGCTCGGAACCTAAGTGAGTTCATGACAGGGCAGGCGCTTTGTCGCGAATACTGTTCTGGCACAAGAGCGTCCTTGGGGCGTTAAGGAGAGATGCTCAATGACTGCTGAAAGACCTTCAGAGCTGAGTTACAACCCGCACATGCCGTTGTCGCAGGCACTGTTGCTGCCGCGTATCGTCATCGAAAACACCATGCCGACCCTGGATGGCGGCCAGTTTGCCGTCAAATCGATTGCCGGGCGCGAGGTGGTGGTGACCAGCAAAGTCTTTGCCGACGGCCATGACAAGCTCGCCGTACGCATCCGCTGGCGCGAAGAGGGCCAGGAAACCTGGCAGACCGAGGTCATGTCCGATCAGGGCAACAACACCTGGCAAGGCCAGTTCCGCCCCGAAGAGCAGGGCCGCTATCTGTATTGCATCGAAGCGTGGATCGACCATTTCGCCAGCTTCCAGTACGAACTCGAGAAAAAGCACAACGCGGCTGTGCCGGTTTCGCTGGAATTGCAGGAAGGCCGGACGATGGTGCAGCAGGCCGCCGAACGCAGCGAAGGCCAGCTCAGCGAGCAGCTTGCGGCGCTGCACCACGAATTGTCCGGGCTGCTCGAAACCGAGCAGGTCGCGTTGTTTCTGCACTCGCGCAGTGCAGAGCTGATGGCCCAGGCCGATCACCGTGCCTATCTGAGCATCAGCGCCGAGTTCCCCATGGACGTCGAGCGCGAACTCGCCGAGTTCGCCAGTTGGTATGAGCTGTTTCCGCGCTCGATCACCGACGACCCCCAGCGTCACGGTACTTTTAACGACGTGCACTCGCGTCTGCCAATGATTCAGGACATGGGTTTCGACGTGTTGTACTTCACGCCGATTCACCCGATCGGCCGCGCTCACCGCAAGGGCCGCAACAATTCCCTGACTGCCGGCCCGGACGATCCCGGCAGCCCGTACGCTATCGGCAGCGAGGAGGGTGGTCACGAGGCGATTCACTCGCAGCTCGGTACCCGTGAAGATTTTCGCCGCCTGGTGGCTGCCGCCGCCGACCATGGCCTGGAAATCGCTCTCGACTTCGCCATCCAGTGTTCCCAGGACCACCCATGGCTCAAGGAGCATCCGGGCTGGTTCAACTGGCGCCCGGACGGCACGATCAAATACGCCGAGAACCCACCGAAGAAATACCAGGACATCGTCAACGTCGACTTCTATGCGCCGGACGCGATCCCGAGCCTGTGGGTCGAGTTGCGCGACATCGTCGTCGGCTGGGTCAAGGAAGGCGTGAAAATCTTCCGCGTCGACAACCCGCACACCAAGCCGCTGCCGTTCTGGCAATGGCTGATTGCCGATGTGCGCACGCTGTATCCGGAAGTGATCTTCCTCGCCGAGGCCTTCACCACGCCGGCGATGATGGCGCGTCTGGGCAAGGTCGGTTACTCGCAGAGCTACACCTATTTCACCTGGCGCAATACCAAGGCCGAGCTGGCGGAATATTTCACCGAACTGAACCAGTCACCGTGGCGCGAATGCTACCGGCCGAATTTCTTCGTCAATACCCCGGACATCAACCCGGCGTTTTTGCATGAATCGGGGCGTCCCGGTTTCCTCATCCGTGCTGCATTGGCAACCATGGGCTCGGGTCTGTGGGGCATGTATTCCGGCTTCGAGCTGTGCGAATCGGCACCGGTGCCAGGCAAAGAGGAATATCTGGATTCGGAGAAATACGAAATCCGCGTCCGCGACTTCACCGCGCCCGGCAACATCATTGCCGAAATCGCCCAGCTCAACCGCATCCGTCGGCAGAACTCGGCGCTGCACACGCATCTGGGCCTGAAGATCTACAACGCGTGGAACGACAACATTCTGTACTTCGGCAAGCGCAGCGCCGATGGCAGCAACTTCATCCTCGTCGCGGTCAGCCTCGATCCGCACAACGTGCAGGAAGCGAACTTCGAACTGCCGCTGTGGGAAATGGGCCTGCCGGACGACGCGACTACCCATGGCGAAGATTTGATGAACGGCCATCGCTGGGACTGGCACGGCAAATATCAGTTCATGCGCATCGACCCGGCGTATCAGCCGTTCGGGATTTGGCGGATCAGCGCCACGTAATACATGGCGCACCTGTGGGAGCGAGCCTGCTCGCGAAAGCAATCTGGCAGACGACATTTTGCTGAATGTCAGTCCGCATTCGCGAGCAGGCTCGCTCCCACAGGTTATGCAGCGCTTCTGAGTCAAGTGATCGGCTCACGGTTTTTCTAGTATTCAACAGGAGTTCCACATGGCGAAGAAACCCAAGGCAGCCGCCTTCATCAAAGACCCGCTCTGGTACAAGGACGCGGTGATCTATCAGGTTCACGTCAAATCGTTTTTCGACTCCAACAATGACGGGATCGGCGACTTTCCCGGGCTTATCGCCAAACTCGATTACATTGCCGACCTCGGCGTGAACACCATCTGGCTGCTGCCGTTCTATCCCTCGCCACGTCGCGACGACGGTTACGACATCGCCGAATACCGTGGCGTGCACAGCGACTACGGGACCATGGCCGACGCCAAGCGCTTTATCGCTGAGGCGCACAAGCGCGGGCTGCGGGTGATCACCGAGCTGGTCATCAACCACACGTCCGACCAGCACCCGTGGTTCCAGCGTGCGCGCAAGGCCAAGCCCGGCTCGGCGGCGCGGGATTTCTACGTCTGGTCCGATGACGACCAGAAATACGACGGCACGCGGATCATCTTCCTCGACACCGAAAAGTCCAACTGGACTTGGGACCCGGTCGCTGGTCAGTACTTCTGGCACCGCTTCTATTCGCACCAGCCGGATCTGAACTTTGACAACCCGCAAGTGATGAAAGCCGTGTTGTCGGTAATGCGTTACTGGCTGGACATGGGCATCGACGGCCTGCGCCTTGACGCGATTCCTTACCTGATCGAGCGCGACGGCACCAACAACGAAAACCTGCCCGAGACCCACGACGTCCTCAAGCAGATCCGTGCCGAGATCGACGCCAACTATCCCGACCGCATGCTGCTGGCCGAGGCCAATCAGTGGCCGGAAGACACCCAGCTGTATTTCGGCGATACCGATGCCGCTGGGGTGAATGGCGATGAATGCCACATGGCGTTCCACTTCCCGCTGATGCCGCGCATGTACATGGCGCTGGCCCAGGAAGACCGTTTCCCGATTACCGACATTCTCCGCCAGACCCCGGAAATTCCGGCCAACTGCCAGTGGGCGATCTTCCTGCGCAACCACGATGAGCTGACCCTGGAAATGGTCACCGACCGCGAGCGCGATTACCTGTGGAATTACTACGCGGCCGACCGTCGCGCACGGATCAACCTCGGCATTCGCCGCCGTCTCGCACCGCTGATGGAGCGCGACCGCCGCCGCATCGAACTGCTCAACAGCCTGCTGCTGTCGATGCCCGGCACGCCGACCCTGTATTACGGCGACGAAATCGGTATGGGCGACAACATCTACCTCGGCGACCGTGATGGTGTGCGTACGCCGATGCAGTGGTCGATCGACCGCAACGGCGGGTTCTCCCGCGCCGATCCGGCCAGTCTGGTGCTGCCGCCGATCATGGACCCGCAGTATGGCTATCAGTCGGTTAACGTCGAAACTCAGTCCGGGGATCCGCATTCGCTGTTGAACTGGACGCGGCGCCTGCTGGCAGTGCGCAAGCAATCGAAAGCCTTCGGCCGTGGCACTTTGAAAATGCTCTCGCCGACCAACCGTCGCGTACTGGCTTACACCCGTGAATACACCGATGCCGATGGCAAGCACGAAATCATTCTCTGTGTGGCCAACGTCTCGCGCAGTGCGCAAGCAGTGGAACTGGATCTGTCGGCGTACGTCGGCATGGTGCCGGTGGAAATGCTTGGTGGTAACGCGTTCCCGCCGATCGGCCAGTTGAATTTCCTCCTGACCCTTGCGCCTTATGGCTTCTATTGGTTTGCCCTCGCGACAGAAAACCAGATGCCGAGCTGGCACGTCGAGCCGGCGCAGAGCCTGCCGGACTTCACCACGCTGGTGTTGAAAAAACGCATGGAAGAACTGCTCGAAGCTCCGTCGCGCACGACGCTGGAGCAAAGCATCCTGCCGAACTGGCTGCAGAACCGACGCTGGTTCGCCGGCAAGGACGCGGCAATCGAGAAGGTCAATCTGGCGTACGGCGTGCGCTTCGGCGATGCCCAGCACCCAGTGCTGCTCAGCGAAATCGAAGTCACCAGCGGCGGCCAGACCAACCGTTATCAACTGCCGTTCGGCTTCATCGCCGAAGACCATGTCGGTCCGCCGCTGCCGCAGCAATTGGCGCTGTCGCGTGTACGCCGTGTGCGTCAGGTCGGTTTGATCACCGATGCGTTCAGCCTGGAAACCTTTGTTCGCGCCGTGCTGCAAGGCATGCAGAACAACACCGTACTGGAGTCGATCGAAGGCGAAATCCGCTTCGAACAGACAGATCATCTGGAAAAACTCGGCCTCGGCGCCGAGCCGGATGTGCGCTACCTGTCGGCCGAGCAATCGAACAGCTCCGTGGTGATCGGCAACAGTCTGGTACTAAAGCTGATACGCAAAGTCGCTTCTGGCGTACACCCCGAACTGGAGATGAGCGCTTACCTGACCGAGGCCGGGTTTGCCAATATCTCTCCATTACTGGGTTCGGTGATTCGCCGCGATGCGCAGGGTGAAGACAACCTCCTGATGATCGCCCAAGGCTATCTGAGCAATCAGGGCGACGCGTGGGAATGGACGCAGAACAACCTCGAACGGGCGCTGCGCGATGAACTGGCCGACGCCATGTCCGAGCAGGAACAGCATTACAACGCTTTGGGCGAGCTGAAGGACTTCGCCGGCATGCTCGGTCAGCGTCTGGGCGAGATGCATCAGGTGCTCGCTGCGCCAACCGACAACGCCGACTTCGCTCCGCAGGTGTCGTCGAGCAAGGACATGGCCGCGACGTCCAAGGACGTCACCGCCCAGGTCGAACACGCCTTGAAACTGCTCAAGCAGCATCAAGGCGAGTTGAACGCGGCGGACCAGAAACTGGTCAAGCGTTTGCTCGACGAGAAGAAAACCATCCTGGCCCATGTGCAGGAGCTGGCGAAGAAAGCCACTGGCGGTTTGTGCATTCGGGTGCATGGCGACTTGCATTTGGGTCAGGTGCTGGTGATCAAGGGCGATGCCTACCTGATCGACTTCGAGGGCGAACCGGCGCGGCCGTTGAGCGAGCGTCGCGGCAAGCACAGCCCGTACAAGGACGTCAGCGGTGTATTGCGCTCGTTCGATTACGCAGCCGCGATGACTATCAACGTGCACAACGTTGATAACAGCACTGAAGCTGAAACAGCGCGCAAACGAGTCGCCGAGCGTTATCTGCGCGAAGCACGCGAGGCATTTGTCCAGGCATACCGCGAGGCAGCAGCTAGTCTTGAGCATGCCTGGCAGGATCCTCAAGGCGCCGACGCCGCGCTGGCGTTGTTCGGCCTGGAAAAAGCCGCTTATGAAGTGGCCTACGAGGCGGAAAACCGCCCAACGTGGCTGCCCGTGCCGTTGCACGGCTTGTATGGATTATTGACTGGGCTTAAACCCTTTTCCGATCTTGGTGGAGAGTAGTCATGAGTTTCTCGAACAAGGAACAGGGTGTGGTAAAGGAAGCATTGTTACCCTCGGCACGCGACATTGATGCCTTGGTGCGCGCTGAACATCACGACCCGTTTTCCATTCTCGGCCCGCACGGCGATGGCGCTGGTGGGCAGTTCATCCGCGCCTATCTGCCCGGCGCGCTGAGTGTGGCGGTGCTGGACAAGGACAGCGGCGAAGAGCTTGGCCCGCTGGAGATGACCGAGACGCCGGGGCTGTTTGTCGGCCATTTCGATCAGGCGCGACCGTATCTGTTGCGCACGCGCTGGGCCGGTGGCGAGCAGGTTGCCGAAGATCCGTACAGCTTTGGCCAGTTGCTCGGCGAAATGGATTTGTATCTGTTCGCCGAAGGCAACCACCGCGACCTCAGCGCCTGCCTCGGTGCACAGCTGAAAACCGTTGATGGCGTCGACGGTGTGCGCTTTGCGGTGTGGGCGCCAAATGCCCGCCGTGTCTCGGTGGTAGGTGATTTCAACGTCTGGGACGGTCGTCGTCACCCGATGCGCCTGCGTCATCCTTCCGGGGTTTGGGAGTTGTTCATCCCGCGCCTGCAAGCGGGGGAGTTGTACAAATACGAAATCCTCGGCGCCCACGGCATTCTGCCGCTCAAGGCTGACCCGATGGCGCTGGCCACCAGCCTGCCACCGGACACCGCCTCGAAAGTTGCCTCGCCATTGCAGATCGACTGGCAGGATCACGACTGGATGAATGCCCGTCAGGAACGCCAGCAGCGCTCCAAGCCTTTGTCGATCTACGAGTTGCACGCTGGTTCCTGGCAGTGCGAGTTGGATGATCTCGGTGAAGTTGCGCGGCAGTACACCTGGCCGGAGTTGGCCGAGCGACTGATTCCTTATGTCAAAGAGCTGGGTTTCACCCACATTGAACTGATGCCGATCATGGAGCATCCGTTCGGCGGTTCCTGGGGCTATCAGTTGCTCTCGCAGTTCGCGCCGAGCGCGCGTTACGGCACGCCGGATCAGTTCGCCGCGTTCGTCAATGCCTGTCACCAGGCCGATATTGGCGTGATCCTTGACTGGGTACCGGCGCATTTCCCGACCGATACTCATGGTCTGGCGCAGTTTGACGGCACCGCGCTGTACGAATACGGCAATCCGCTGGAAGGTTTTCACCAGGATTGGGACACGCTGATCTACAACCTCGGCCGCACTGAAGTGCACGGCTACATGCTGGCCTCGGCGCTGCACTGGCTGAAACACTTCCATATCGACGGCCTGCGTGTCGATGCCGTGGCCTCGATGCTGTACCGCGACTATTCGCGCAAGGCGGGCGAATGGGTGCCGAACCGCCACGGTGGTCGCGAGAACCTGGAGGCCATCGACTTCCTGCGCCATTTGAATGACGTGGTTGAGCTGGAAGCACCGGGTGCGCTGGTGATTGCCGAAGAATCCACCGCATGGCCGGGCGTCAGTCAGAGCACCCAGCAGGGCGGCCTCGGTTTTGCCTACAAATGGAACATGGGCTGGATGCACGACTCGCTGCACTACATCCAGCAGGATCCGGTGTACCGCGCCCATCACCACAATGAGCTGAGTTTTGGTCTGGTCTACGCCTGGTCGGAGCGCTTCATCCTGCCGATCTCCCACGACGAAGTGGTGCACGGCAAGCACTCGCTGATCGACAAGATGCCCGGCGACCGCTGGCAGAAGTTTGCCAACCTGCGTGCTTACCTGAGCTTCATGTGGACTCATCCAGGCAAAAAACTGCTGTTCATGGGCTGTGAGTTTGGCCAATGGCGCGAGTGGAACCACGATCAACAGCTGGACTGGTATCTGCTGCAGTATTCCGAGCACAAAGGCGTGCAGAAACTGGTTGGCGATCTCAACCGCCTGTATCGCGAAGAGCCCGCGCTGCATGATCAGGACGATGCGCCGCAAGGCTTCCAGTGGTTGATTGGCGACGATGCGATCAACAGCGTTTATGCGTGGCTGCGCTGGAGCAAGGATGGCTCGCCAGTACTGGTGGTTGCCAACTTCACGCCGGTACCGCGCCAGTCGTATCGCGTCGGCGTGCCGTTTGCCGGGCGCTGGACCGAGTTGTTCAACAGCGACGCCGACATTTACGCCGGCTCCAACTATGGCAATGGCGGCGGGGCATTGACCGATGAAGTACCGAGTCATGGTCAATCGTTGTCGCTGGAACTGAATCTTCCGCCGTTGGCGGTGTTGATTCTCAAGCCGCAGGGCTGATCCGCAACCGAGTCGCTGCCATCGCGGGCAGGCTCACTCCTACAAGAGAACGCATTCTCAACTGAAGGAGTGAGCCTGCTCGCGATGACGTCATTCCAACCAACCAATGTTCCCCCGGATGAACCACGAACCACCAGTGGGAGCGAGCCTGCTCGCGAAAGGGCCGGCAGGTCCAACAGAGGGGGAGCTGACCCACCGCTTTCGCGAGCAGGCTCGCTCCCACTGGTAGTACAGCGCCCTTGAAGTCACCAGCGCATCCGCACCCCGAGGCTGCCGATGATGCCGTTCAGATCATTGTCATCCACATCGCTGCTGTAATCGGCGCTCATGTACAGGCTCACTGCCGGCGTGACCCGCGCTACCAGTCCCAAACCCAATTCCACTGTTGAAGACTTGCGGCTGCTGCTGATCTTGTCGACCTGATCGAGCGTCACCGTGCTCCCGGTATAGACCGTGTGCCAAAGGTTGGTGCGAACGTAAGGTTCGACGGGTAGTCCGTTCAAGTCATAACTGCCTTTCAACCGCGCGCCGACGCGGCCGCTCCACGCGGTCAGGTCGGTCGAAGAGGCATTGCCCGAGCTGGCGTAGGGTGCATCGAGGCTGATGCGTTGGTTGATCAATTGCGCCTGAGGTTCAACGACCCAATTCTCACTCAAGCCGATCGGATAGCCGCCTTCGACCGAAAACGTCATCGCACTGCCTTCGCTGGCCTGACGATTACCTTGCGCAGTGCGACTGAAACCGCTGACCCGACCGCCGCTGGCCGAGACGTCTACGTGCCAGCCCTGCGCGCCCACCAGGCTGTAATAGGCGCCCAGGCTCTGGCCTTGGAGATTCAGGCTGTCAGTGTTCGGGGCGGAGAGGGTGCGTCGGGTCAGTGCGCCATCGGCACTCATCTGTATCTGACTGTCGCCAGTGATCAGGCCAAGCGTCTGGGTGGCGCCATTGCCGCTTTTCACCGTGACCACTGGCGGGCCTCTGAACTCGCCGCCGGCCGTCACGTAACTGGAAGACAGCGCATCGGTCTGTGCGCGTCGGGCGCTTCTGCCATACAGCTCGTCCCAAGCGGAGGGCGCCAGATCCTCGGTAATCAGCCGCGAACTCTGCTGACTCAGCGGCAGCGGTCCGGGCGTTATCACGGTCACCGGCAAGGTCACCACGGGCACATCGGCGCGATACCAGGTGGACTCATCCGCCGCCGATTCCGCATGCGCCTCCATGGACGAGCACAGCAGCAGCGAACCTGACACTGTGCAAAGGGTGATTTTCAAATCGTGTGGGGTCAGTGAAGTTTTCATGGAGGTCTACCTTGCAAGCGCATGCGTCATCTCGTGTTTGGCGTCTCTCCTACCCCGAATGAGGGGCGACCGAATAGAGCGGGGCGAACCGCGGCCGCTCGATTGCGCGAGTGCCGGAGGGTCAGCCCCAGTAGTGATTCCGGGGGTAGTAAGGTAGAGATAAGAAGAGCGACGCCTGCGCGTCAAGAAAATGCACGATGAATGGTGCGCTTAAATCGGCCCTCGCAAGCGTTTGTTTTTCTGCACATAACTAAGTGTCTGTTTGCATGGAAGAACGCTTGCGAAGCGGGCGGCTGACGGTTTTTTGCCGCCGACGAAAGGTCCTTCCGAGCGTTAGTTGCCGGGAAGGCCTGTCATTTGATTGCTGTCAAAAACGCAGCTACAGGTGTACTTCAACTGCTAACGGCAAGTGATCGGAAAGATGCGTCCACGGCTTGTTGCCAAGAATGCGTGGATCATGGCTGCTGGCATTGCGCAGATAAATCCGGTCAAGCCTGAGCAAGGGAAACCGCGCGGGATAGGTTTTCGCCGGGCGCCCATGATGGCGCTCAAAGGCTTCGTGCAAATAATCGCGTCGGGCGAGGGCAGCGTTACCTTGCAGCTGCCAGTCGTTAAAATCGCCGGCGATGATCACCGGCGCGTCGTCGGGCAGCGACTCCAGCAACTGGCAGAGCAGCTGCAACTGCAACTGCCGATGACTTTCCAGCAGACTCAAATGCACACAGATCGCATGCACTTCGGCATGCCCGGGCACATCGAGGATGCAGTGCAACAGTCCGCGCCGTTCAGGGCCGGTGATCGACACGTCGAGGTTGCGGTATTCGCGGATCGGGTATTTCGACAGTAGCGCGTTGCCGTGGTGGCCATCGGGATAAACGGCGTTGCGCCCGTAGGCAAAATCGCTCCACATACTGTCGGCGAGGAATTCGTATTGCGAGGTCTGCGGCCAATCGTTGTAGCGACTCGAATGCCGTTCGTGTTCACCCACCACTTCCTGCAGAAACACCAGATCGGCCGAGGTACTGCGCATTGCTTCGCGCAGCTCCGGGAGGACGAAGCGCCGATTCAGCGCGGTGAAGCCCTTGTGGGTGTTGACCGTGAGTACCCGCAGGCGATGAATGACTGGCGCGTCGACCGCTTGACGCTTGGGATCGCTGGACACGTTCACTCCTCTGAATTGGGCCATGCCTGTTCATGCGACTGGTTTGAGGGGGTGGCAGTTCCTTCCGATGATTCACTGCTGGGCCAATGTGGGAGCGAGCCTGCTCGCGAAGACTTCATCACATTCAATACATCTGACACATGACACACCGCTTTCGCGAGCAGGCTCGCTCCCACAGGTATTGTGAGCTTCCGCCGTTCAGACAAAGACGATTTCATACGGCAAACGCATCCGCTCGAGCAGCACCGGGGGCAGCAGCGGGGCGATGCCGATGGCCGGTTCGCCTTTGAGCTGGCTGGCGTAAGCGTGGGTGGCGTGGCTTTTGCGCGCAACGGTCCAGGTGTCGAGACGCAGCTTGCGCGCGCGTTCCCACGGAATCATGCGCTGCTCGCGCTCAGGCCAGTGCCAGGCCCATACCGGCACATCGTGATAGGTCGCACCGGCCTTTTGCGCCGCGTCGAAACTGGCGCGGCCAACCACTTCATGATCCGCTGGACCATCCTTGCGCCAGGTGCTGAACACCACATCGCCCGGGCGCAGGTAACGGCCGATGAATTCGGTCAGTTGGCTTTGCTGATCACTCAGTGCGTTGTCGGTAAAGCCGCCGCGCACCCACTTCAGGCTGTGCATGGGCAGGCCGAGGCGGCGCAGGGCTTCGACGCTTTCCTGCGGGCGGAACACGCTCAGGCGTTGTTCCGACCATTGCCGCGAGCCGGGGTGGCTGGCGCTGCCGTCAGTGATCGACAGCAATTGCAGTGGATGGCCAAGGCTGGAAAGCAATTGCAGCAAGCCGCCGCAGGTGACGACTTCATCGCCCGGATGCGGGGCGATGACCACGGCGCGGGCGCCGGCGGGAACCAGACTGTGGGTGTTGATGACGGGAATATTGTCGAGTTGCGGCGCGCTGTTCCAGATCTGTGCTGGCAGGCCGTGTTCGTTGAGCAATGACGGTTTCATGAGTGCGACGTCCTTGTGGTGTCTTGCCCTCAGTCGTGAGCAGCCAACGCTGATCGCGGCCCGTGAAGGCAAATGAATAGCAACGGTGCAGTGCTCCAACCCTTGGATTACTGCGAGGCAGAGTATTGCTCAAGACTCGGCATTCGTCGCGTCACAGATCAATCTGATACGTATTTTTTTATTCCAGCTGTGCCAGATTGCGCAGAAAATCACCGAAGCCGCCCTTGGCCCGACTGTCCAGACGGGCGCTGGTATGCACTTGCGGGCGGTGACTCCAGGCGATGTTGGCGCCGCTGCGCTCCAGCGCACGCACCAGTTGCACGTCCTCGTCACAGGTCAGCGGTTTGAAACCGCCGGCCAGGCGATAGGCCTCGGCGCTGACGCCGAGGTTGGCGCCATGAATATGCCGATGGCCATCGCGGGCCTGATAGTGACGGTGATAGCGAATCTGCGCCGCTTCATCGATGGATTCGTGCCAGTGCTCGACGGTCACCGTGCCGCACACGGCGTCTGCTCCCAGGCCCAATTGCGCGGCTAGCCAGTCATCGGCGACGCGGCTGTCGGCATCGGTGCAGGCGATCCAGCGGGCACCGCGCTCAAGCAACAGGCGCGCACCGGCGGCGCGGGCTTCGCCAACGTTGCGCGCATCGATCTGCAGGCTCATTACCGGATAAGCGCTGACGATTTGCGCCGAGCCATCGCTGCAACTGTCGAGCACCACCAGTATTTCCACCGGCTCGCCGGCCAGTTGCCCATGCTGGCTGGCGCGCAACGCTGCACGCAGACATTCATCAAGCAGCGCCTCTTCGTTGTGCGCGGGAATCACGATACCGATCAACGCAAGCCCTCCAGGGCCGCCACCGAGCGTGGCTCGCGGCTCCACAGTTCGAGAATGAAATCCGCTTCCTGATGCAGCACCAGACGCGGCAAAGCCAATTGATCGTGAATCTGATCATGTACCTGACGGGCATTTAGCGGACAGCCCTCAATCGGCGGGCGCCAGTGGCAGGCCAGCAATTGGCCGTCGGCGGTCAGCGATTCGCTGATGCGGCGGAGCACTGCTGTCAGATCTTGCTCGTCGAGGTAGTAGCCGATTTCGCTGAATACAATCAGGTCGAATTTTTCCTCCGGCCAGTCAGCCGGGAGGCGCCCCTGGCGCACTTCGGCATGCTCGAACACGCTCAAACGAGTACGTGCAAGTTTTACCGCCGCGCTAGCGGTATCGCAACACAGCAGGCGCTCGCAGCGCGGAGCGAGTTCCGCACTCAACTCGCCATTGGCGCAGCCCGGCTCGAAGACTGACCGGTAGCGCGGACGGGGCAGCGCGGCGAGGGTGATCGCGCGTTTGCGCTGCTCGTACCAACGCTGGCGGAACGCCCAGGGGTCGTCATTGCCGGCAAACAGGCCGTCGAAATAGCGGTCATCGACGCTCACAGGAACACCACTTCAAAAGGTTGCAACAAACGATCGAGCACATAGGGTGCGAGTACTGGCCCGAGGCCGACGTCGCGGTCGCCTTCCAACTGGCTGGCGAACGCGTGGGCCGCGTGGCGTTTGCGCGCGATGTGCGTGGGTGACAAGAGAATCTTGCGCGCCCGCTCCCATGGCACTGTGGCATCTTCCGGGGTCGCCCAGTGCCAGGTCCAGACCGGAAGCTCGTGACAGGTCGCGCCGACGCGTCGCGCCGCTTCGACACTGGCGCGGCCGACGGCCTCGTGATCACTGTGGCCATCCTCGCGCCAGGTAGTGAAGACCACGTCATTGGCGTGCAGGTAACTGGCAATGAATTCGCTCAACCCGGTTTCTTCAGCCGCCACTTGCGTATCGGTAAAACCACCGCGCAGCCATTTCAGGCTGTGCATCGGCAAGCCGAGGCGCCGCAGGGCTTCGGCGGATTCCTGCGGACGCACTACACTCAAACGTTCGACAGTCCAGCGCTGCGAGCCGGGGTGACTGGCACTGCCATCGGTGACCGAGATCAACTGCAACGGGCGTCCGGCTGCCGCCAGCAACTGCATCATGCCGCCGCAACCGAGCACTTCGTCATCCGGATGCGGTGCGATGATCACCGCTCGCGAACCCAGCGGTACCAAGTCAAGAACGTCGATTGTCGGCAGTTCGGCCAGGCGCCGCGAACTCTGCCATTGCTGCAGCGAGGTGCCCTGGCCGACGATCGGGTTAGCCTTCATAGCGCCCAGACCTCGCAAGACTGACCAGCAATCTGCTGGCCCAGTGCAGCAAGGTCGCGTTCGGCGTGACTCTGGCGCAGAAACACTGGCAAGTCGGCACTCAACCGCGCGAAATGCCGATCCTGACAAAACGGCCCTGCGCCCAACGCACGACCGACTTCACGCATGACTTGTTCGGCAGACTGCTCGACCACGGCACGGGCGCGTCGCGCCAGCAGTTCAACGTCAGCTTCGGGCTGCGCATCGATTTGCAATGCACTGAAGCGCAGCACATCGGCCGCCGCTTGCAGTGCGGTATCAGTCGCGCCGAGGTGGGCGAGGGCGTGCGGTTCATCGCGTTGCGTGCAGTGCTGACGCAGCCCTTCGGCAATTCGCCGCGAAGCGCCGTACCAGCACGCCGCGATACCGATCCCGCCTTGCCAGAAGCCCGGCCGATTCAGGTAATCACCGGGGTTGCCAATAGCCTGGGCTTCGGCGTTGTCGAACAGCACTTCGACGCTGCCGGTGGCGGCCATGCCCACGGCTTGCCAGCCCTGATCGGTGATGGTCACGCCAGGTTGATCAAGTGCGACCGCCACCAATTGCTGCTGGTCATCAGCGTCCCACGCAGTGAGTAAAGCGTGGCTGAGCACCGCAGCGCCAGAACACCAGGCCTTGCGCCCGTTGAGCGTCACCATGTGCCCCGAAGGCGTGACTTTCACCCGTGCCTGCGGCGGTTCGGCGGCCCACATGCCCCACGTGCTGCCCGGGGTTGGCGTACCGCCCAATTGCTCAATGATCGCCAGCGCATCCGTGTGGCCTTCATAGAGTTTGCACAGGCCTAAATCATGTCCTCCGACTTCCGAAAGACGCTGAAAGCGCTCCAGCGTGTGACCGCTACCGGGCAACGGCAAGCGATCGAGTCCGGCCTCGACCATTGCCCGCAGGCAACGGCCGAGGGCGTTGGTGTCGGCGTAATCTGGCGGACGGCGGGCCAGATAGTGTTGAAAGTCCATATCAATCTTCTTCGTCACGTTGCAGTTCGAACAACAGCAACGAGCGCCCGGTCACCGAATATTCATGGCCAAAGTCGAAGCGTTCCTGGCCGCGAATCGACGGTTGATTGGTGTCGATCATGCAGGTCCAGAAGCCACCGTCCGGTACTTCCGGCAGGGTGAAGTTGACGATGTCGTGGTGCGCATTGACCACCAGCAGTAGCGTCGCATCAGCGCCCTTGCGGCGAATCCCGGTTTCCTGTGCGCGACCGTCGAGCAGCATGCCGAGGCAGCGATTATGCGCGTCGTGCCAGTGCTCGGTGGTCATCTCGGTGGCGTCCGGTGCCAGCCAGGTCACGTCCTTGACGCCGATGTCCTCGTTGTATTCGCCGACCAGGAAGCGCCCGCGACGCAGGATCGGATAAGTCAGACGCAATTTGATCAGGCGCTTGACGAATTTCAGCAGCGCCTTGCCGTCCTCGCTCAGATCCCAGTTGACCCAACCGATTTCGCTGTCCTGGCAATAGGCGTTGTTGTTGCCGTCCTGAGTACGGGCGAACTCGTCACCGGCAACGATCATCGGCGTACCTTGGGCCAACAGCAGGGTGGCGAAGAAATTGCGCATCTGCCGATGACGCAGTGCATTGATTTCCGGATCGTCGGTCGGGCCTTCGACACCGTGGTTCCACGACAGGTTGTTGTTGCTGCCGTCCTGATTGTTCTCGTCGTTGGCTTCGTTGTGCTTGTCGTTGTACGAGACCAGATCATTGAGGGTAAAACCGTCGTGGGCGGTGATGAAGTTCACCGACGAATACGGCCGACGCCCACGCTGGTTGAACATCTCCCCGGAGGCGGTCATGCGGCTGGCGAAATCGGCGAGCTGGGCGTCGTCGCCTTTCCAGAACGCACGCACGGTGTCGCGGAATTTGTCGTTCCATTCGACCCAGCCCGGCGGGAAGTTACCCACCTGATAGCCGCCGGGGCCGCAGTCCCATGGTTCGGCGATCATTTTCACCTGCCGCAGCACCGGGTCCTGACGGCAGGCGACGAGGAAGCTGTGGCGCTCGTCGAAACCATCGTGGTAACGGCCGAGAATGGTTGCCAGGTCGAAGCGGAAACCGTCGACATGCATCTCACTGGCCCAGTAGCGCAGAGAGTCGGTGACCATTTGCAGGACGCACGGGTGACTCAGGTCCAGCGTGTTGCCGGTGCCGGAATCGTTGATGTAGTAGCGCTTGTCGTCGGGCATCAAGCGGTAGTACGAGGCGTTGTCGATACCGCGCATCGACAGGGTCGGGCCCTGCTCGTTGCCTTCGGCGGTATGGTTGTAGACCACGTCGAGAATCACTTCGAGGTTGGCATCGTGCAGGTGCGCGACCATTTCCTTGAATTCGGCAATCTTGCCACTGGCCAGATAACGCGGATCCGGGGCGAAGAACGCAATGCTGTTGTAGCCCCAATAGTTGGTCATGCCTTTTTGCAGCAGATGCTGATCGTTGACAAAGGCGTGAATCGGCAACAGTTCGACAGACGAAACACCGAGTTTGCGAATGTGATCGAGCACGTCGTCGACCATCAAACCGCCGAAGGTGCCACGCAGGTTTTCCGGCACCGAAGGGTGACGCATGCTGATGCCGCGCACGTGGGTTTCATAAATGATGGTCTTGTCCCACGGCACGCTGACGCGATGGTCATTGCCCCAGGTGTGCGCCGGGTCGATGACTTTGCATTTGGGCACGAATGGCGCGCTGTCACGTTCGTCGAAACTGAGGTCGGCGTCGGGGTGACCGATGGTGTAGCCGAACAGAGCTTCCGACCATTTCAGCTCGCCGACCAATTGCTTGGCGTACGGGTCGATGAGCAGTTTGTTGTGGTTGAAGCGATGACCATTGGCCGGGTCATATGGACCATAAACGCGGTAGCCGTAGATCAGGCCCGGATGCGCATCCGGAAGGTAGCCGTGGTAGATCTCATCGGTGTATTCGGGCAGTTCGATGCGCTCGAGTTCGACTTCGCCGCTGTCGTCGAAAATGCACAGCTCGACCTTGGTGGCGTTGGCGGAAAACAGAGCAAAGTTCACCCCCAGACCATCCCAGGTCGCACCGAGCGGGAAGGGCAGGCCTTCACGAATTTTCGACGGCTCGACGTGCGCAGCGGGTTCGGCTTTCTTTGGACGGGTCATGATTGCTCCTGCAAAAAAACGGGACAGTTCAGGCAATGAGATTTCCTGGTGGGAGCGAGCCTGCTCGCGAAAGCGTCGGTACATCCGACATCTTCACCAACTGACCGAGCGCTTTCGCGAGCGGGCTCGGTTCCACAAGGCTGTGTGTTTGCCCCCAAGAAGGGGCGTTCTTCGGGGCGCAAAAACCCCTTGTGGCGAGCACGCTCGCCACACAGTCATTCAGTTCAAATATGGATCGGGTCAGTTCGCCGGGGGCTTCTTCGCTGCTCGCGGCTTTTTCTCGGCAGCCTTTTCGCCCGGCGGGACTACTTTGGCCGTAGCCGCAGGCTTGGCTTTCGCCGCTGGTTTGGCTTTGGCTGCGGCCGGTGTCTTGGCGTCAGTGCTCTTCGCTGCTGTCGCTGTAGTCTTGCCAGCCGCTTTGCTGCCAGCCGCTTTCGGTGGCTTCTTCGGCGCCAGCGCTTCGGCCTCGGCCAGCTTGCGCGCCATCTCCCAATGACGTTCTTCGTGGCCTTCAGGTTTCCCTTCCGACTCCCAGATCTGATAGGCGAATTCGCGAATGCGTTTATCGTCGGTGCTCATCGCAATGCTCCTGAACTGAACTCATGCTTGTGTCGAGTGTTGGATAAAGAGATTGACCGGGACATCCCCCAGCGCTTCGCTGACATTCAGCTCCCTGTTTTGTGTGACTACGCTGCTGGCAAAAAGTCCCTTCAGGTTTGCATCCGAAGCGGCGGACGGTAAAACCACCCGCGTATCGCCCCAGCGCAGCGCATCGACTTGCGCAACGGCACTGTTTTCCAGCAACGTTGCGCAGCGTACCGGCACCACGACAATGGCCCGCACACCGTCGTGTTCGCGTGCGAATGCCAGCACGTTGTGCGCCTGCCTGCCCAGCACTTCCAACGGCTGGTAATCGCCATGACGGAACAACTCGCCGTGCTCCTTGCGCAGGTTCAGCACCTCTCTGATCAGCGCCTGCTTGATGCGCCCGTCGCGCCAGTCCTTGAGCAGTTCTGCACTCGGCGCGGAGGCCTGCAACGATTGCTCGCGGGCGGCGTAATCCACCGGCCGGCGGTTATCCGGATCGACCAGACTGAAGTCCCAGTACTCGTTGCCCTGGTACAGATCCGGCACTCCCGGCACGGTCATGCGCAGCAAGGTTTGCGCCAGCCCGTTGAGCGCGCCGGCAGCGGCGATGCTGTTGACGGTCTTGCTCAGCGCCGCACGCAGCAATTCGCCTTCTTCGCCGGTCAGGAGTTTTTCCGTGAAGGCCTGCGCCGCGCGTTCATAGGTTTCATTTGGCGCGCTCCAGCTGCTTTGCAACTTGGCTTCACGCAGGGCTTTCTGCTGCCATTGCCAGATGCGCTTGGCGTAGTCGGCGAAACCGGCCTTGTCGTCGTCCCGCAGATCCAGCGGCCAACTGCCGAGCAGTGCCTGATAGAGGATCAGTTCGTCGCCGGCAGACGGTGCGTCATCTTCGATGCGCACCGGGCGGGCGAGGGCGCGCCACAGTTCGACCTGGTCGGCGTACCAATGGCTGCGCTCGCTGAGTACGGCCAACCGGGCGCGAGTGTCTTCGCCGCGCTTGTGATCATGGGTGGCGGTCGCGAGCAGGTTGTCAGGAAACTCCGCCATGCGCTGTTGATTGACTTCGTGGAACTCACTGATCGGCGCGCTGAATTGCTCGGTGTTGTAACCGACATCATTGCGCGACAGCAGCACCGCCGAACGATAGAGCGCGGTATCTTCCACGGCTTTGGCGGCCGCCGGCGAGGTCAATTGCTGGAAACGCACGCAGGCATGCTTGAGGATCTTGCGCGAACGCCCGCGCGGTTTGCGGCGCCATGGCGTGCCGCCGAGCCAGCTGGCGACCGAGTCGAGCACCGGCCAATCAGCCTCGCTGAGGGTTTGCCGCGCACCGTCCATGGCGTGCTGGAAAATCGCTTCGTCCTGCTCCGAGCGACCCATGGCGCTGATGTAGGTGCGATAAACCGGGAAGTGCACGATCAGCGCGTGCAGCACGCGGCGAATCGCGCCCAGGGTCAGGTCGCGAGTCATCAAGTCATCCCGCGCAACCTGGTGCAGGGCCTGCGCGACACTTTCGAAATCGCTGGCCAGCGAGCCGTTGAGGATCTGCTGACGGGCCAGTTGCGCTTCCTCAATAAATGCTGCCGGGCGCTCGGTGCGGCGCTGCCAGAGTTCGCCGAGCACATGTTCGCCGTCCGGGTCGTGTTGCAGCAGCGACAGCTGATTCATGAACTCATAACCGGTGGTGCCGTCCACGCTCCAGTCGCGGCGCAGGGTTTCGCCCTCGCCGAGGATCTTCTCGACATAGATCGGCAGATGACGCCCCGGTGCAAGGTGATCAAGTCGCCGGCGCAGTTTGCGGCAGTAGCCACGCGGGTCGGCGAGGCCGTCGATGTGGTCGATGCGCAGGCCATCGACCAAGCCTTCTTCGATCAACTGGAAGATCTTGCCGTGGGTCGCTTCGAAAACTGCCGGACGCTCGACACGCAGGCCGCCAAGCTCATTGATGTCGAAGAAGCGCCGCCAGTTGATGTCGTCCGCCGCCGTGCGCCAGCTGGCCAGGCGATAGCTTTGCCGTTCCAGCAGTTCGTGAAGTTTGTGAAAGCCTTCCTCGGTGGTGGAATCGTATTCTGCGAGGTTGCCTTCGACAGTCGCCAGGATACGCGGATCGCTCGCCAGCTCTCGCAACTCATGCTTTAGCGGGATCGCCAGCGAATGGGCGTCGGTCTGGTAGCTGAGTGTGCTGAAGCGATCGGCCAGGGACTTGAGCGTGTCGGCTGATTTCAGCAGTTCGCCGTAATTGCTCGGGCAGATCGGGAAGTGGTGGTCGTAGTGCTCGACGTAAAAAGTCCCGGTCTGCGCGTTGAACTTGAGCTTGAGTGCGCCTTCTTGCAACGCCACACCGTAATCGCTGCCAAGGAACGGCAAGAGCAACTGGCCTTCCATCAGCGGATCAGGGGAGTGCCACTGAATGTCGAAGAACTCGCCATACGGACTCAGGCGTCCCCATTCGAGCAGGTCGAGCCACCACGGATTGTCATTGCCGCCCACGGCCATGTGGTTGGAAACGATGTCGAGGATCAGCCCCATGTTGTGCTCACGCAGGGTGCTGACCAGTCGGCGCAGTGCTGGCTCACCACCGAGTTCCGGGTTGACCTGGGTCGGGTCGACCACGTCGTAACCGTGCATGGAACCTGCCCGCGCCGCCAGCAGGGGCGAGGCGTAGATATGGCTGATGCCGAGTCGGGCAAAGTACGGCACCAGTGGCACCGCTTGTTCGAGGGTAAAACCTTTATGAAATTGCAGGCGCAACGTGGCGCGCAGTGGCTGGATTTGCTGTTGATTCATTGGTCACGCTCAGAGGCTTGAAGGCGCGCGCAGGCCAGCAGTTCCAGGCGGCGGGCGGCATCGGGGCCGTCTAGCAACGCTTCGCTGGGACCGGGCAAACGTCGCGACCAGTTCGGATGTGAATCGATAGTACCGGGCAGATTCGCCTGCTCGTCGATACCCAAGGCATCTTCCAGCGGCAGCAGCACCAAGGGCGCACGGGTATGGCCGAGGAAACGCACACTGGCGTCGACCACTTGATCGGCTTCGTGGGACTCTTCACGGAAATTCTGCGGATCCTGGCGCAGCGCGTCGCGCAGGCCTTCGCGTTCACGCTCGCGGTGCCGGCGCCAGTCGATTTCGCCGTTGGCATCGACCAGGCCGAGGCGCGCGTTCCAGTCGATATCGCGGCCATGCCACCAACCGTTGAGTGTCGGCAGGTCATGGGTGCTGGTGGTGGCCAGCGCGTCATCCGGCCAGTCGAGAATCGGTTTGAAGCGGGTGTTGTCCTGTTCGAACAACAGCACGCGCATGCCCAGAATCGAACGCGCTGCGAGTTTTTCACGCAGGCCTTCCGGTACCGTGCCGAGGTCTTCGCCGAGGACGATGGCCTGGTGCCGATGCGATTCCAGGGTCAGCAGGCGCAGCATGTCGTCGAACGGGTAATACAGATAGGCGCCATCGGCCGGCGCGGCGCCGTTGGGAATCACCCACAGGCGTTGGAGGCCCATGACATGGTCGATGCGCAGGCCACCGGCGTGGGCGAAGTTGGCGCGCAGCATGTCAATGAAGGCGCGGAAACCGTTGCGGATCAGCCCTTCGGGCGAGAACGCGGAAATGCCCCAACCCTGGCCGCTGCGATTGAGGATGTCCGGCGGCGCGCCCACGGTCAGCGAGGCGAGCAGTTCATCCTGAAAGCTCCAGGCCTGACTGCCAGCGCCATCAGCACCGACGGCGAGGTCGGCGATCAGACCGATGCCCATGCCAGCGCTGCGCGCGGCAGTTTGTGCGCGCTCGAGGCAGCGATGGATCAGCCACTGGCAGAAGGCGAAATAACCGATGCGCTCGGCGTATTCCTCGGCAAAAGCACTGAGTGCTGCGCCGCGCGGGTCATGCCAGTGCTCCGGCCATTCGCGCCAGTCGAGGCTTTCGCCACGGGCGGCGCGCATTTCCTGAATGGCTTCAAAGCGGCAATGGTTCTCCAGCGCTTCGCCAGCGGAGTGGCGGAAACTGGCGAAGTCGGCGTGCAGCGGGTGCTCGCCAGCGACAAAGCCGTCGTACAAGGCTTGCAACAGTTTCTGCTTGGCTTCGGCGGCGGTCGGCCAGTCGATCAGCTTGAGATTTTCCAGTTGCTCGAACTGCGCGGCCAGACCACTGGCATCAATCGCGTCACGCAACGCGCGTTCGCCAAGAATCGCGCCCGGCGCTGCGTAGAGTGAATTGAGAAACAAGCGGCTGGATGGCGAATAAGGGCTGTAGCGGCCATTGTCGGCGCTGAACATCGCGTGCATCGGGCTGATCGCAAGCGCATCGGCGCCACGTTCGCCAGCCACGCGGACCAGTTCTTCCAGCGCCTGGGTGTCGCCGAAGCCACCGTCACCGGGACGGCGCAGCGCATATAACTGTGCACTCAGGCCCCAGGCGCGCGGGATCGGGCTATCGACCGCATCGCCGACGCTGAAGCAACGCTCGGGCGCTACGGCCAAAGTGAAATACTGATCACCAATGTGCACTTGCTGGTAACCGACCGGAATCAAGCCAGGCAACATCGCTTCGTTGTCCAGCTTGAGATTCATCTGCGAGCCGTCTTCAAGCTGAATTTCGCAAGGCGTTTCCGGTGAAAAGTAGCGACTCAGGTCGAGGGCAACGCCCACGTCGCAGGTCAGCAGGGGCGGCAAGTGGCGGTCTTGCTGGACTTCTTGCAGTTCCAGCAGGCTGGCATCGATTTCTTGCGCGGTGCTGGCGGGGTGGCCGAGTCCGATCAGGACATTGCGCAGCACAGCAGGAGCGACTTTTTGCTGACGCCCGTTGGCGTCGATCCAGTCGACGGCAAGGCCGGCTCGGCTGGCGAGTATTTCCAGTTGCGCATCGCTCATAGGCGCTCTCCATCCAGGGGGTGCAAAAGGGGTGCGGCCGTGAGGCTGACGAGCGCGGTGTACGCCGGCAGTTGATTCGGGTCCGACAGATCAAGGGCCGGCGGCTGTTGAAACAGCCACTCGGTATTGGTCTGTGCAGGGTTGACCACTGCCGTATCACTGAGGTTCAGGTCAATTCGCAGCTCACTGCCATTGCCCAGCCGCCAGCGTGCGCTGACCGCGCCATAGCCGAGCATCTGCGCGCCCAGAGCCTGGGTTCCGGAGAGGTTGGGAATGATGTACTGGTGACGCAATTTCAGCAGTTGCCGGTAAAGCTCCTGGGTCTGCTGTTGCAATGGCGTGCCGCTGCCTACCAGTCTCGGCTGCGAAGCGTGAAAGGTGCTTGCGGCATTTGGATCGGGAATCTGCTCGCGCTTGTGCGGATCGGCAAACGCGCTGAATGCGGCAAACTCATTACGCCGACCTTCACGCACCAGTTCCGCCAGTTCACCGTGGTGGCTGGTGAAAAACAGGAATGGTTGCTCGGCGGCAAACTCATCGCCCATGAACATCAGCGGAATCATCGGCGACAGCAGCAATAGCACCGTCGCCGCTTGCACCGCGCGCGGGTCGGCGAGCTGATGCAGACGCTCGCCAAAGGCGCGGTTGCCGATTTGGTCATGGTTCTGCAGGAACAGTACGAAAGCGGTGGAGGGCAGATGCTCGCTCGGCTCGCCGCGAGGTTCGCCATGGCGAGTGATGTGGCCCTGGAAAACGAAGCCCTGACTCAGGCAGCGCACCAGTTGCTCGGTGGGCTGCGCAGCATAGTCAGCGTAATAGGCGTCGGTTTCGCCGGTCAGCAGCACGTGCAATGCGTTATGACCGTCGTCGTTCCACTGCGCGTCGTAATCATTCTCCAGCAGACTCGACTGATTCAGCTCGTTTTCGACGGTCAGCCAGACGTGCCGGGTCGGGTCGATCTGCTGGCGAATGCGCCGGGCCAGATCGCTGAGGAAATCCGGGTCTTCAATCGCATGCACCGCATCCAGACGCAAGCCGTCGAAACGGTATTCGAGCAGCCACATCAGCGCGTTTTCAATGAAGAACTCGCGCACTTCCGGACGGCGGAAGTCGATCGCCGCGCCCCAGGGCGTGTGCTTGTCCTCGCGGAAAAAGCCTTTGGCGTAACGATGCAGATAGTTGCCGTCAGGGCCGAAGTGGTTGTAGACGACGTCGAGAATCACCGCCAGGCCATGGCCGTGGGCAGTGTCGATCAGGTGTTTGAGTTGTTCCGGTGTGCCGTAGGAAGCCTGAGGTGCGTAGGGCAGGACCCCGTCGTAGCCCCAGTTGCGATCACCGGGGAATTGCGCCAGCGGCATCAGTTCGATGGCGGTGACGCCCAGCGCCACCAGCCGCGCCAGATGTTGTTCGACTTCGGCAAATCCACCGAGCGCACCAACGTGCAACTCGTAGATCACTGCTTCGCTCCACGGCCGACCATTCCATGTGATGTGCCGCCATTGGTAGGCATGCGGATCGACCACCACACTGTGGCGGTCGAGGTCACCATCCTGCGCCCTGGAGGCCGGGTCCGGCACCTCCAGTTCGCCATCGATGCAGTAACGGTAGCGGCTGCCCGCTGGGCAGTTGGCCTTGATCACAAACCAACCGTCGCCCTGGGGCAGCATGGGCAACGATTTTCCATCATCCAGTTCCACACTGACGTAGAACGCGTCAGGCGCCCACAACGCAAATTGCGTGTGCTCGGCATCCAGCATGATCGCGCCGTGGGGCCAGGTTTCTTGGGTCCTTGACGGCATTTTCTGCAACTCCCTGGTTATTTGTGGCTGGCTTTACCCAACGCCTTGGCGACCAGTTGTTCGTAAAGTTCGGCATAGGGTTCAACCGCTTTGCTCCAGTTGAACGGTGCGGCCATGGCCCGGCAACGCATGGCATTGAGCAGTTCCGGGAAGGCGAAGACCTTGAACGCGCGGCTCAGGGCTTCCTTGTAGCTTTCGACAGTGGATTCATCGAAGAGGAAACCGGTGACGCCGTTTTCGATGGTGTCGGCCAGGCCGCCGGTGTTGCGCGCGACCGGCAAGGAGCCGAAACGCTGGGCGTACATCTGGCTCAGGCCGCATGGCTCGTAACGCGACGGCATCAGCAGGAAATCGCTGCCAGCGAACATGCGCCGTGCATCGGTCTCGTTGAAGCCGATGCGCACGCCGATCTGCCCAGGGAAGCGCAGGGCCAGCTCGCGCATGGCTTGCTCTTCTTCCGGCTCGCCGCGACCGATGATCGCGATCTGGCCACCGTTCTGCACGATGAACTCGGACACCGCTTCGGTCAGGTCGAGACCTTTCTGATAGACCAGTCGCGAAACCACGGCGAACAGCGGGCCGGTGGAATCATTCAGGCCGAACAGCTCACGGACGTGGGCGGCATTCACCGCTTTGCCTTCCCAGTCGCCAATGGCGAAAGGGGCGAACAGGTGCGGATCGGTTGCGGAATCCCAGCTTTCATCGATGCCGTTGGGGATGCCGCTGAGCAGGCCTTGCTGGGTTTTGGCGGCAAGGAAGCCGTCGAGGCCACAGCCAAAGTCGGGCGTGGTGATTTCCTGCGCGTAAGTGGCGCTGACGGTGGTGATGTGGCTCGAATAGGCCATGCCGGCCTTGAGGAACGACATCTTGCCGTAGAACTCCATGCCTTCCTGTTGCAGGGCATGGGTGGGAATCCCAAGCTCGGGGCAGGAAGCAAGGCTGGTCACGCCTTGGTAGGCAAGGTTGTGAATGGTGAACAGCGTTGGCGTGCGCTGCCCGCGCCAGTGCATGTAAGCGGGCGCGAGGCCAGCCGGCCAGTCATGGGCGTGCACCAGATCCGGGCGCCAATGGATTTGCGCGAGGTTGGCGGCGATGTCGGCAGCAGCCAGGCCGAGACGGGCGAAGCGGATATGGTTGTCCGGCCAGTCGCGACCGTTGTTGGCGCCGTACGGGCCGCCCTCACGCTCGTAGAGTTCAGGGCAGATCAACACGTAGATCACCAAGCCATCGGGCATGTCCATGCGCCCGATCTTGCAAGGTGGCAGCGCGGCGTGGCCACCCAGCTCACCGATGATGTGAATCGGGTTTTCGCTGTGCACCACTTGCGGGTAACCGGGAATCAGCACCCGCACGTCATGCAGATGGGCCATGGCCCGGGGCAGGGCGGCGGAGACGTCACCCAGACCACCGGTCTTGACCAGATCGGCGATTTCCGAAGTCACGAACAACACTTTTTTCTTGTTGGGATTCTGGCTTGCTACCGGAGCAAGCGTCTTGGTGCCGGGTACGTTGATCTGTCGGCTGCCGGGAACACTGATGGTGCTCGATTCTCCAAGCGACTGGTGAGCACGCTCTCCCTGAATATCCAATGCCGCACTGATCATATGTATCTCCCGTGTTTGATCTGATTCTTGTCTCGAACAAGCTGTTTCATGGCCAAGTCCTGTGGCCGGGCGCAAAGGCGCCACGCATCGGTGAGCAAACGCTGACCCAACACGCGCAAGCAGAATGGGTGGTGAGGCCGTTGCAAGGATTACACCAGTCGCTTTCGCCCAGTTGTTCTGATGACCTGTGGCGTGAAGCAAAAGTTTCGACTTTTTTTCGCCGGTATGACCGAGTGGTTTGGCCACTGAAAAATGAGTCTAGGCCAGATCCTAGAGCGGGTCAGGGCAAATGGGTAAATTGTTCGACAATCGGTTGTGTCGGGATGTAATCGAGGGTTCAGGAGGGGGAACGCTCCGACGAAGGGCATGTTTTTCGTCTGGAGTGGGCCAAAACGGTGACTGGCTAGTCACGATTTTGTGCTAGGGGATGGGGTCAGGGCACCGATTTGGTGCAAAGGCATTTGGGCGTGGTGTCAGTGATGGACTATTCGCGAGCAGGCTCGCTCCCACATTGGGACACATACAACCTGTGGGAGCGAGCCTGCTCGCGAAGAGGGCGGTTGAAGCAACACAACTTTAAAGTGATGGAATCAATTCAACAGACGCACCGGCTGCCCAGCCGCCCAAGCCTGAATATCCTCGATCATCTGCCGGAAGAACTGCTCATAGTTCTGCCGACTGACATACCCCACATGCGGCGTGGCGAGGACATTGTCCAGCGTGCGAAACGGGTGCAGGGCCGGCAAAGGTTCTTGCTCGAACACGTCCAGCGCGGCACCGGCAATCCGCTGTTTCTGCAATGTCTTGATTAGCGCCGCTTCATCAACGATCGGCCCGCGTGCGGTGTTGACCAGCAGCGCAGTCGGTTTCATCCACTCCAGCGCCTGGGCATCGACCAGACCGCGACTGCGCTCGCTGAGCACCAGATGCACCGACAGTACGTCGGCCTGCTCGAACAGTTGCTGCTTGCTGACGTACGTCAGGCCGGCCTGTTCAGCGCGTTCGGCCGTGAGATTTTCGCTCCAGGCGATCACCCGCATGCCGAACACCTGACCGAACTGCGCGACCCGCTGGCCGATGCTGCCCAAACCGAGAATCCCCAGCGTCTTGCCGTGCAGATCACCGCCCAACCCCTGCTGCCAGTGGCCGGCGCGCAGAGCATTGGCCTCGTTAACCAGATTCCGGGTCGCCGCCATGATCAGCGCCCAGGTCAGTTCCGGTGCGGCGTGCTTGTAGCTGTCGGTGCCGCAGACCTTGATGCCCAGGGCTGCAGCGGCCGGCATGTCCAGCGCGGCATTGCGCATGCCGCCGGTGGCCAGCAACTTCAGATTGGGCAGGCGCCCGAGCAAATCGGCGTCGAAACGCGTGCGTTCGCGCATGACGCAGATCACCTCATACTTGCCAAGGCGCTCGGCCAGTGTCGCGTTGTCGGCCGGGTAATCATGCACAAAGGTTACTTCACCGATGCCCTCGAGCACGGACCAGTCGACCGCGTCGCGGGCCACGTCCTGCCAGTCGTCGATCACTGCAATCTGCACTGTCATCGCCTTACCTCATCAAGGAACGGAAGGAGTCTTGCCCAGCCAGCCGAGCAGTGCCTGGTGGAATTTTTCCGGTTCTTCCATTTGCGGCGCATGGCCCATGCCCGGGAATTCAATCAGCGTCGACTGCGGAATCAGCTTGGCGACTTGCTTGCCGAGCACCTCGTAATGACCGATTTTCGCTTTCACTTCAGGTGGTGCAAGGTCCTTGCCGATGGCGGTGGTGTCGGAGGTGCCGATCAGCAGCAGGGTCGGCATCTTCAGGTCTTTGAACTCGTAGTAGACCGGCTGGGTGAAGATCATGTCGTAGATCAGCGCCGAGTTCCACGCGACCTGGGTCTTGCCCGGACCTTTGCTCAGGCCGGCGAGCATGTCGACCCAACGATCGAATTCCGGCTTCCAGCGGCCATCGTAATAAGTGGTGCGCTCATAGTCGCGGATGCCCTTGGCCGTGACCTTCAATTCACGCTGATACCACTGATCGACGGTGCGATACGGAACACCGAGGGCTTTCCAGTCTTCCAGACCGATCGGGTTGACCATCGCCAGTTGATCAACCTGTTCAGGGAACAGCAACGCGTAACGGGTGGCGAGCATGCCGCCGGTGGAGTGCCCGAGCACAGTGGCTTTCTGAATGCCCAGCGCCTTGAGCAATTGCTGGGTGTTGGTTGCCAGTTGCTGGAAGCTGTATTGATAGTGCGCAGGTTTGCTGGACGTACAGAAGCCGATCTGGTCCGGCGCAATCACGCGGTAGCCGGCATCGCTCAAGGCTTTGATCGAACTGTCCCAGGTCGCCGCGCAGAAATTCTTGCCGTGCATCAGCACCACGGTGCGGCCGTTGGCCTTGCCATTGGCGGCGACGTCCATGTAGCCCATTTGCAGTTTCTGGCCTTGAGATTCGAAGGCGAAGTGTTTAAGCGTGTAGGGATATTGGAAGCCTTGCAGCTCCGGGCCGTAGGCAGGCCCTTCGGCGGGAGCGGTTTCAGTGGCCGCGTGCGCCATTAATGGCAGGGCAGCGCTGAGGACGAGGCCGGGCAGCCAGCGGGAAAGCGTGACAGACATGAGCACAAACTCCTTGAAAATTGGCCGACTCTGGAAGGCCGGGATTACGCCGACGTTAAACAAAGGCAATCGCAGCGAAGGTTGGTTCAACCGAGCCAGCCGAGGGTCAGCAAGGCCAGCACGCCATAGCGCGCGCCTTTGGCCAGCGTCACGATCAACAGAAAGCGCCCGAGCGGTTCGCGCATGACGCCTGCTATCAAGGTCAGCGGATCGCCGATCACCGGCAGCCAACTGAGCAGCAGCGACCAATGCCCATAACGCTCGTAGTGCTTGCGCGCCGTGGTCATATGCCGAGGGCTGACCGGGAACCAGCGTCGATCCTGAAACCTATCGATGCCACGGCCCAGCCACCAGTTGACCAGCGAGCCGAGTACGTTGCCTAGCGTCGCCACCGCGAGCAGCCCCCACAACCAGTAACGCTCGCTGACGATCAGACCGACCAGCAGCGCCTCGGATTGCAGCGGCAACAACGTCGCCGCGCCAAACGCAGCAAAGAACAGACCGAAATAAGCCGCCCCCATCAACGGGCCGGGTAGTCCGCCACCACTACGTCAGCACCGTCCTTTTTCAGGCCGATGACCTGATACGCGTCGCTCATGCCGTCCATTTCCATGCCTGGCGAACCCATCGGCATGCCCGGTGCGGCCACGCCAAGCAGATCGTCGCGCTTGCTCAACGCGAGCACCTGATCGGCCGGCACATGGCCTTCGACGAATTTGCCATTGATGATCGCCGTGTGGCAGGACGCCAGACGCGGTGGCACGCCGTGCTGCTGTTTAAAGCTGCTCATGTCGCTTTCGACGTGGTCTTCGACTTTGAAGCCATTGGCCTCGAGATGACTGATCCACTTTTTGCAGCAACCGCAATTGGCATCGCGGTGCACTTCGATCGGGATCAGTTCGGCGGCTTGCGCCAGGGTGGAGATGAACAGGGCGCTCAGGGCGAGCAGACGCAATGGGGTTCGCATGGGAATGGGCTCTCGACTCGGTGAAGGTCAGAAAGAGCGCATTTTGACCGGTTTTTCCGTCCCGGCATCAACTGAGTGTTTCCAGTTGCTACAAGACGGGCGGGCAGAGGGCTGAGAGATGAGGGAGAGGTAACAAGGTTGTCAGTAAGGTATGCCATGCGAAGTAATCCCTGTGGGAGCGGGCTGCTCGCGAACGCGGCGCGTCAGTAAAGACTCAATTGCCAGACACAACGGCTTCGCGAGCAAGCCCGCTCCCACACTGGATTGTCTGCCATCAGGCAATCCAGTGTGGGGGGTGAGTCAACTGACCTTGAAGCGTCCCATGATCGCGCTCACGCGGCTGTTGGCTTCGAGCAGCTGGCGGGTATTCAGCTCGCTGGCCTGGCCGCTCTGCACCAGTTCATCGACCATGTGACGGATCTGCACCATGCTGCGGTTGATCTCTTCGGTCACCGCGCTTTGCTGTTCGGCGGCAGTGGCGATCTGGGTGCTGAGGCTGTTGATGTGGCTGACTGAACCGGCCATTTCGTCCAGCCCCGAGTTGACTCGGGCGGTGGCGTCAGCTGCGGACTGGCAACTGGCCTGGGTATTTTCCATGGCGCTGACCGACGAACTCACGCCTTGGGTCAGACGGGTCAACATTTCGTTGATTTCCGAGGTGCTGGCCTGCGTTCGTGCGGCGAGGGCGCGGACTTCATCCGCCACCACCGCAAAGCCGCGCCCCTGTTCCCCGGCACGCGCCGCTTCAATCGCGGCGTTAAGGGCGAGCAGGTTGGTCTGCCCGGCAATCGCGCCGATGACGCCGAGGATTTCGGTGATGCGCTGGGCGTCCTGCTGCATGTTTTCAACTTTGTGTGTAGCGCTCGCCACTTCGTCGATCAGCGCGACCACGCTGTTGGTCGCTTCCCCGACCACGACGCGCGAGCGATCGGCGTTTTCATTGGCGCGCTGGGTGAACGCTGCGGTCTCAGCCGCATTCTGCGCAACGCTTTCGGCGGTGGAGCTCATTTCAGTAATCGCGGTGACAGTCTGATCGGTTTCCGAGGCATGACGCAGCAGAATCTGGCTGGTATGCGCCGAGGTGCGTTGCAGATTATCGAGGCTCGAAGCCATGGCGCCGGTGGCGTGGGTGACTTCGCCGATCATGTTCTGCAGATAGGCGATGAAGGTGTTGACCGAGTGACCGATGGCGCCCAGTTCGTCTTCGGCGCGAATGGTGATGCGGCGGGTCAGGTCGGCGTCACCGCTGGACAGCGAATCAATGTTGGCCTTCAGCGCTTTCATGCGCAGCACCAGTTTACGAATCGCGTAGACCTGCAACAGCACCAACAGGATCACCAGCGGAATCTGGATCAGACTCAGGCTGTTGAGCACGTCGTCGCGCTGTGCGGTGAGCATTTTGGTCGGCAGGGCGGTGGCGAGGAACCACGGTGTACCCTCGATAGGGCGCATGAAGAAGGTGGCGTCTTCACCGTTGTTGTCGAACTCGACACGTTGCGCTTTATCGCGGTTCTGCAGGCCTGTCTTGATCTGATTGATGAAGGTCGAGCTGGCCGCCAGTTCGCTGATGTTCTTCAGCACGATCGGGCCGCTGATGCGCGAGCTGTTGCTGATGATCTTGCCGTCAGCCTCGACGATGAGCATTTCGGCGTTGAGGTCTTTTTCCTTGCGGGCCACCAGGTCATTGAAGAAGCCCAGGGTCACGTCGATGGTCGACACGCCCCAGGCGCTACCGTTCTTGTAGATCGCCATGGCGCAGTTGGTGCGCGGCTCGGCACTGGCGTCGTCCTTATAGGCAGCGGCCCACGCGCACTGGCCGCGCGGAGTGGCCATGCCGCCCTTGTGCCAGCTCTGGTCGTAGTAGTTCGGTGCGGCGTCGCTGTTCCAGAAGGTGTTGACCTTGAGCTGACCCGAGGCGTCGCGATGCCAGAACGTGCTGAACTTGTTGCGCCCGGCGTCACGCTGGCCCGGCAACGGCCAGATGCCGCCGCCGAAGACTTTCAGTTCGCCGTACTGATCCACCAGCCCTGGCAGCACCACGTCGATGGCGGCGCTGTCGAGCAGTGGAATGGTCTGGGTGATGCTGCGTTGCTGCGCCTGCACCTTGTTCAGTTCGCCCTGAATCTGCACGGCCACTTCGGCGATGCGGTTGAGCACGACCTTCTCTTCGGTATCGCGCAGGGTTGGCGCGACCAACTGGCTGATGCCGACCACGGTCAGCACTGACAACAGCAGGATAAACAGAACCAGAAACAGCGTGTAGCGAGCCTGAATAGTGCGCAGTGCGGGCATGGAACTGATCCTTGAGCGGCGTTTTGTTTGAGGGCAGGAATAAAACAGGGCGGGTATCACAGCGTATCGTCGTTTCGGGCCGAAGCTTTAGGTACTGGCGTGCCGAAAGAAACGGGTAGCGATGACCGGTTGGTATCGCAATTGATACGTTCGCGACCGTTACTGCGCGACAGGCGCCTTCGTTACATGGTGATGACGGCTCTAGCGCAATGTTTGCAGGGGATGCGCTTTGTATCGTGAATGTACGAAAGTTGTAAAAAAGCGCACAAAAAGGTTGGTGCGATCAAACGAGGCGGCCGATACTTGCGCCCATTCAGTTTGTTGGAACAAGGACATTTCATGCTCATGGCACAAGGAATCCTCGCATGACGATCGGTTATACCGGCGCCTGGGAAAGCAAGGCGGGCGTAATGGTCCGTGATACCGGCGCGAAGAAACAGGTTTCGCAGAGCGTCAAGGTGCAGCAGATGCTCACGCTGGTCGGCAACGATCCGAACGCGCTGAACGTCGCCGAGATGGATAAGCAGGGGCTGCGCAAGCAGATCAAGGGCTTCGACCCGGCCAACGTTTCCGTCAAGCAATTGGGCAACCTCAGCGAGTTTCTGCGCGGGCGTGGGCTGATTTCTGAAATCACCTCGATCACCTTGCTCAATGCCGGCGACAAGTTCGACCGCTTCGGTGTGCAGAAAGACCCGGAGGCGAAGTTCAACGCGCTGGAATATTTTGCCACGCAGCTCGATGCCATCCAGACCAACAGTCTCAATGGCAACTACTACGGCAAAAGCCTGATTCCCGAATTCAAGAAAGCCATTTACGTCCTGCAAAACCTCAAGACTTACGGCGAAGGCAATGCCGCTGTGCCGTCAGACCAGGGCCTCAAAGCCAAGGCATAAGTCCGCGCCTCAGCGAGCGGGCTTATGCTTTATTACGGGTAGCCGATCAAAGCGTCTGCAGATCACGGCGCGCGATTTGCCGTTGCGTCCGAGCCTGCAGGTCTTGCATGTACGGGCAATGCAAGGCCAGTCTGCGCGGGCGGAAACCGCGATGGAACAACGCCAGCCAGCCGCCCTGATTGTCTGGCGCCGGCGCTAGACCGGTGAAGACAAAACCAATGGCGTCCAGACTGTGCAGATCCACTGCAAATTGTCCCGACAGTTGCAGGCGAATCGAAATCAGCCAATGCCCGGGCAGCGTGCGCAATTGGTTCAGCAGTTCCGGATCGAGTTTCTCCAGAAGCATTTCATGGCGATCGCCGTGTTGTTCAACCTGAACCGAGGCCCCGCGCCAGCGTCCCGCACTGGTTCCGATGCCGAACACGCTTGTCAGACGCTCCATCAAGGGCCGACAACTGGCTGGCCAGTCCTGCTCGGGCAACGGCCGCCGATAGCCATCGATCGCGCGAACGCCCAAAACGATCGACTCCGGCTTTTTGCAGCCAAAAGGCGAGCGGACATAGTCCGGTAGCAGTCCGGTGTTATGGAACCCGAGGCTGATCGCCATGCGTTGGGTGTAAGGGTGGTGGGTGACCTGCTTGATCGAAACGCTGCGACAACCCAATGCCTGTGCGTGAGTCAGCAGTTGCTCGCCCAGGCGCGTGGCGATGTTCTGCCCACGGGTGTCAGGATGAACGGCACTCAAAGCCAGTTCAGCGTCGTGCGATGCCTTGCTTTGCCTGTACAAGGTGGCATGACCACGAATCCGTTCTCCCTCGACCGCTACCAATGAGTGCCAGCGTTTTTCTGCATGGTTCTGACTGATCAGGCACGGCAGGTACACGTCACTTTGTACGTAATGGTCGCCGTAAACCTGGCGAAACAGTTCGCTGACGGCGGCGGCGTCGCTCTCACGGTAATTGCGCAGGATCAACGCTTCCATCACGCACCTCCCTGTCATGTTGGTCATAGCAGCGTAAATCGACGATCCGCAGGCTTTTGCCGGCGCGAGGATGGCGCGCGAGATCCTCGAAGCGGCAGCTCTGGATGCGTAACTGCAGTAATCCAGCGCCTCGCAGTCGGGTGATCTGCGGGTAGCGTTCGATCAAGCGGGCCTCAAGGTTCTTATCGATGTGTGTTGATCGCTCATCGACTGCATATTTCAACGTCAATACATCGGTGCCGTCGGCCTGTTCAATCAACAATTGCCAGTCGTCGCTGCCAGCAGTGCTCCTTACGGTTTCGCTGATTTCATCCGTCATCAGCGACAGGATGCCGACGCGCACGCGCTGGCTGTTGCCGCTGCGGCCCTTGAGGGCGAATTTGCGTTGCGGCGTACCGACCGGTTCGCGCCAGCACGCCAGATCTCCCACGGGATAGCGGAGCAGGGGCATCAAGCGCCGATGAAGGTTGGTCAATACGAGCACGCCTTTTTGATCGCAGGCCTCGATCGGCTTGCCCGTGTGCTGGTCGATGATCTCCAGCAGGACGTGGCCGTCAGGGGTGCGATGTTCACCTTCCATGCAGTCATGATGACTGGCGCCGATAAATCCAGCGTCGACGCTGGCGTAGCCGATGGAGGCGATGCGTGCGTTGGGCAGCGCTTGCGCAAGGAGTTGGCGCTGCGAGGCGAACAGGCTTTCCCCGCCGTAAAGCACGGTATCAACCAAAGGCAATGCGAGGTTGCGTTGCCTCAGCCAACTGACGAAGGTCAATAATTGCGCGGGCACGCCAGCCAGCACGTTGATCCGGTGTTGCGCGATGGCATCGGCCAGCTTCGGCGGGTCGACTTCACCACTGAACGGGAACTCGGTGATCGGCGTATCAACATGGGCCAGTGAATCGTGGATAAACAAAAAACTGGCATAGAGGTCGCCGGCGAAGAACAGATTGGCGACCCGGTCGCCCGGGCTGAATTGTCGATTCAGACTGCGACCGAAATTCTCTACAGTGGCTTGCCATTCGGCACGGGTGTAGACCGAGAGCCTGCCGCCGCCGGTGGTTCCGCCGGTCTTGAAAACCACCGCCGAGCCGATCGGCGCGGTCAGTACCGGCCATTGCTCGAGGCGCTCGCTGCCAATCCAGAAACTCGCTGGATCAAGCAGAGGCAGTTCGGTCAGTGAGTTCATTGCCTCGGGAACATCAGCGAGACAGTTCTTGTAGTAGCGTGAATGCTGACGGGCAAAACTCATCAGTTCGCGAATCGGTTGAGTTATTTTCACAAGGTGTTCTTCCTGAATGATCTGACTTGCGCTCAAACGTCAGCGGCGCGAGTCAATGACCAGTGGCGTCTTGCCGCTGTGTTTGTTTTGAATGAAATCTGCGGGCGAGCATTGTTGGGCCTGTATGACCAGCAATCCGCTGTCGATGACGGTCATCAGGGTCGGATAATCGGCGAGCCGGGCTTGAACCACGTCAGTTGCAAGTTCGCAGTGCACCTGCAGGTGCTCGATGCCCTCGGCGGTGTGGTCCAGGTGCAACTGAAATGGCACCTGCAGCCTTGTCGAAAGCTCGCTTGCCGAGATGAAGTCGGTGCCGATACGCAGCAGCGTGCCGTGGCGTTGCAGCAGTTCAAAGCGTGGCGACTGCAGTCCGCAGGCGCAGGCACCCGGCAACCAGCGCCCGGTGTCGCCGATCTCGTAACGCTGCACGCGCTGGCCACCTTCACGGGCAAGCGAAGTCACCAGCAGCCGACCCACCTGGTCGTCGACAACCGTGACATCTTCATCCAGCGCAACGATTTCCAGTTGCTGGATATCGCTCATCAAATGGAAAACTCCGTCCGCTGAAACCTGGCAGGCATGGCCAAGCGGGCCGGCATCGACGCTGCCGTAAATCGCCGAGCGGATCGTCGAGACGCCACAACTGCGCAGCAATTCACGGTTCTGTTCGCTCAGGTGCTCGCCACCAAGGAAGACTTTTTCCACCCCTCCATAAGCACGCAAATGCTCCTGCTCGTTGAGGAACAGGCGATGCAGCGTGGCGGGCATGCCGACCAGCACGTTGACCCGCTGATCGATGATCAATCGGGCAATTTCCCTATAGTCGTTATCAGCAGGCGCGGCCATGGGCAGGTGCGTCACTTCGAGCAATTCCAGCGCTTTGCCGAAGCTGAGAAAACCACCGTACAGCCCGCCGCAGAAAAACAGGTTCATGACCCGATCCCGCGCCGGATCAAGGCCGGCGGCGAACAGGCCGTCTGCGGTTGCACGCATCTGCCGATCAAAGTCGCGATAGCTGTAGCCGGCCAGCGCCGGGATGCCGCTGCTGCCTCCGGAACGAAAAAACAACTGCGCCTGATCGTTGACGGGCTGGGCGACGAAAGCCGCTTTGTCCATGATCGCAGCGCACGGCTTCGCTGGTGATGACGCTGTATCGAGAGAGGCTTGATTCGGCAGTTGCGTCGCCGCCAGACTCGCCGATACCCGGCGACTCAAACGTTGCAGCGCGTAGACGCCGTCATGGGGTTCGCCTTCGTAACCGTCGTGAAGGCTGCCGATCGGTGCGATACGTGTGAGCCCGGCGCCGATCAGTGCATGGGTCAGCTCGACAATGCGCGATTCTGCGCACACCAAAGCACAGCTTTGCAGCACGTTACGCCATGGCAGCAGGGTGGCGGTGAGCAGGGCCTGTGGCACCGGGTGCAGCAGTACGCTGCGAAACAGCGGCGAAGGTGTGAGTTGCCGATCATGGCGCCAGATCACTCGCCAGCCTGAGCCGTTCCAGACTTGGCCGGTGTCTCCGGCAAAACTCTGGCCGAGGCGGGCCATCTGCGTATGCGTGGAAATTTGTGAAGCTTCCTGGAGCGTCGGCACCAGTGCCGGCCATTGTGCGGCGCGGCGCTTCAGCGCTTGCGCCAAGCGTTCACCGATATCGTGTAAAACCTGCGGATCATCGCTGTCCACCAGCAGCCATTGCGGGCTGGAGCAGGCTTGCTGATCCAGTTTGCAGACTTCGTCGGCGACAGCGTCGAGCGCCTCGGGCGTGGCAGTTTCCGCACAGAGATACACAAAGCTGATGCGATGTCCCCAGTCGATCCAGCGACAACCCGGCGCCAGTTGCTGCCGGATGGCTTGCAGAGCCGCTTCGCCACCCCACGCCGCGACACCGTTGGCGTGCTTGCACAGTTGGCCAATCTGGCTGGTGTCGGCTGGAATCACCGCTACATAACCAGCCAGTTGCCCGTTGGCATCGCACGCCACCAATGCGCTCAGCAGTCGCGCCGTCAGGCCTCGATCGCTGCGGCTGGGGCGCAACCAGTTGACGTTGCCGGCCAGCAGACTTTCGACCACCGCACAGAACGCCAGCAGCGGCGCATTGGCGGGGGTGATGTGCACCACCAGCCCGAGCGGGCGCCAGGCTTCGAAGCGGGGCTGGCGATAGTCGATTCGGCGCAGAGAATCGGCATCGGTACCAAGTTCACGCTGGCGTTTGTGCCTCAGCGCTTGGGGTTGGCAGAAATCGATCAAGGCTTGCCGTTGTTCGTTGTCGAGTGGCAAATCGGTGTGGGCGCTACGCAGCTGCTGGACAAAACACCTCGCGGCCTGGATGACCGTGCCGCTTTCGAGTGCCGTCGACAACCGGTGCGGCAGCGCCTGTTGCAGGTCTTGCAGCGCTTGGTCGAGGCTGTAAATGTCGTGCAATTGTCCATTGATCAGATACATGTCAGTGATTTCCCAGTAATTCGGCGGCGGCCATGGCGCAGCTTCTGCCCGCCGTGGTCCCGGCGCGGCCTTGCAGCTCAAACCAGTCGGTGGTCAATCCGCAGCCGCAGCTTGCGCCCGGGTGCAGCGTGGCCAGGTCGCTCATGACCACGGCATGGGCGGGGCTGGAGGTGATATAGGGCGAAACGAAGCCGAGCAGGCCTTGTTGGCCGTAGGGCAGCAGGGAAAAATCCGCCGGGTTGCGGATCAATACCCGCGCATACACCGGCACGTGAAAGCGGTGATGGGCGCATTCGATGTAAGGCACGGCGTGCTCGACGGCGCCGTAACCATCGCGGCAGCGGCCGGGTTCAATGCCCAGCTGGCGGTGGATGTGGGTGTAGAGCTGCTGTTTGGGGATTTCCTCCGCGGCCTGGGTTTTCCAGCCTCCGCCAAAAAAGGCCAGCGAACCGGCCGGCATTTGCAGATCTTGCACACCGGTGTCCTGCATGCGTTGCAGGGTCTGCCACAAAAACGCCGGGAAACCGAAGATCCGCACCGGCAATCCCTCCGCAGCGAATGACTGCAACGCGGCGATCACCCCAAACACGTCGAACTGATGGCCGCTACCGGTGTTGCGCAAGGCATAGACCACCCGGCTGGTCGGGGCGAACCGACACAGAAACTGGTCGGTGAACGAAGTGCCGAGCGTAATGCGGCCTTCGGGTTCGTAGCTCAGCAGCAGGTAGTTGCATGGCGTATCCGGAGTGTCCCAAGCGTAATGGCGGAAGATCTGCACGACCATGAATTGCGCCCGCGCCAGGCTGCGCTCGTCGTAACGCATCCGGCTTTTCTGTCCGCTGGTGCCTGATGAAGTCAGTTCGAGGGCGTCCGTGCCAGTGCTGCTGAGGAGCAGGTGCTGCTTGAAGAAACTGGCAAAAATCGGCGGCAGTCGTGACCAGTCATCGAGACTGTCGAGGTCTTGCGGCGACAATCCATGGGCGTTGAGCCAATGGCGGTAACCCGGCGTGTGATCGCAGTGAAAGCGGCTGATCTCAGCCATCGCCCGATCGAACAGATCGGCCGGGGCGGAATTCAGGCAATAGGGTTGCGGCAACGCGCACAACGCGTCGGCATAGGGTAAATGAGTCATCTTGTTCCTTATTGAGGCGAGGCCACATCCGGCGTGGGGGTTTGCAGGAGCCGGTAGATCAAAGGCAGGCACATCAGTCCGCCGAGTCCGGCCCAGAGAGCGAAATACTCGAGACGGCTGCCGCCACCGATGGCAGCAATCAGCGAACCGCCGAGCCCCATGACGGCAATCGAGAGCATGCCGGTCAGCGCCGATACCAGACCTTTGCTGTCATCACTGGAAAACAGCGCGAGGCGATACACCGCCGCATTGCTCATGCCCAACCCTACGGCGTACAACGCAAGGCTAGCCACCACGGGTCCAGGTCCGGCCCCGAACAATGCGCATACGATCAGCAGCAGCAGGCCCAGACAGAAGGGCCAGAGCGCCAGTTGAATCAATTGCTGCAACGAGCGGGTCTTGAGCAAGCGGTCGAGAACCAGATTGCCGGCGATCACCGCCGTGAACACCGGAATCTGCCACAGGCCATATTCCAGCGGCGGCAGCTGCAGAACCCGCACCAGCAACAACGGCGCCAGGCCGATCCAGGCGATCAATGGCAGACTCATCAGGCCTAGCGCCAGACTGGCGCAGAGGAAACGTGGATTGCTGAACAGCGTTGCGTAGCGCCGAGAAGTCAGGCGCCAGGAGAAGGACACTGCGCGAGTGAATTGGCCATCACGGCGCTCGACCCCGACGGTTTCCGGCATCCACAACAACAGGCCGAGCCAGACCAGCGCCGATGCAAGACCAAGCAGTAGAAAGATTTCCCGCCAGCTCAGCCATTCCAGCAAGAGGATTCCCAGCAGCGGCCCGAGCAGGGGCGATAACAACGCAACATTGCCGAGCAGTGCCATAAGTCTGACCGCATCGGCTTCGCAGAAGACCTCCTGCAATGCCGGATAGCTGACCGCGACAACGAACCCCAGCCCCATGCCCTGCACCAGACGCAACAGGTTGAAAACTTCGATATTGCCAATGAAAAAGGCTGCCGCACACGACACGCCGAAGAGCGCGCTGCCGATCAATAACAGTGGCCTTCGCCCGAATTGATCGGACAAGGGGCCCAGTAGCCATTGCAGGCAGACGCCACCCAATAGATAGAGATTGAAGGCATTGGGAACATGCCGTGCGTGCGCCTCGAGCTCGCTCGTGACGTCGAGCATCGCTGGCATGATCACGTCGCTGGCCATGTAGGTGAGGAGTTCGAAAGCGGTCAACGCCAGGCAGAAACCTGCTACCTGTCTGGGGCCGATGTTTATCAGTGTTCTCTGCATGAACATCCCTGTTTATGAGTTGTAGGAAGTTCGCAGAGCCTAGGCGCAGACGCACGGAGCACCTAGGCGTTTGCTGCGTCAGCAGATTTCAAAAACTTACGGAATGTTTAAACGTTTGGCGCAGTGGCAAACATGTTTACCTGGCTGCCACTCACGCAGAAACAACAATGCCCGCGACGGTGCGGGCATTGTCGGCAGCAAATCGGCAGAGCGGCCCGAAACGCAGGGTTGGCCGGCCATGCAGCGAAAAACCTTCAGTGGCGGTAACATGAGGCCCCGCTTATCCCGGCAAGACCGAAATCCGGCAAGCGTATACATTCCAACGTTTCAGGAAACCGCAATGACCCAGAAGCAACGCTTGATTTACTCGATTCTGATCGCTCTGTCCGTATTGGCGATCATGCTGGGCCTGTCCTGGCTGCAAAACGCCGGCATGATCACCGAGAAGACTTTCCAGTACGTGGCAATCGGCGTGGCGGTCGTGGTGGTGGTAATCAACGGAGTGATGCGCCGCAAGGTCAAACCCTGACGGCGAGCACCCGGGGCCTCAATCGTGATTGAGGACCGCCGCAGCCTGCGGGTGCAGGCTGTAGCTCTTGTCGGCGTTGAAGGTGATCACGCCTTCGGCGCACAAGCGTTTAAGTACTTCGCGCACGCTGAGAAACGACAACGGCACGTCCAGGTCGAGCAACTGGCTATGCACGCCTCGCACGCCCAGGCGACGATCGCTCTGCGCCGCCACCAGCAGGGCGTCGATGACTTTCAAGCGAATCAGGCTGGTGCGCAGGCCGAAACTCTTCAGCAGAACCCGGATACGCTCATTGCCCGGACGCTCGCCGCGCTGGGTGAAATTGCCGGTGTGCGAACTCATGGAAACGCTCTGTGGCGTCTGGCTACCGTCCGATGGTAGTTGCGAGTTGTACATGCGATTACTCCTTTTCAGAGCCAGATCGGGAAAGGTTTTGTTGCGCTCTCTAAACAAGACGTTTCAGCTCGACAAATCATGAAAGAAAAGATGTAGAAATTTCGTCGCAAAATCGTCTCGGCCTTGTGATGCCGGCCTTGCTTGATTGGATTGCCTGCTAAATTTTTTTCCTCAGCTTCGTTTCTTCGACAGGCTCATTGCGCGTGGACGCAGGGGCAATCGACCTATCGATCAGGAGCGAGCGTGATTATTTCCAGGCAACTCACCGGGCTGGCCCTTGCCGGCACTTTATTCGGGCTGAGCCTGTCGGCCCACGCGCTGAGTCCGGCTGCGGACACCCGCGCGGACATTCGCCGCACCACGTTTGGCGTGCCGCACATTCGCGCCGAGAATGAACGCGGTCTGGGTTTCGGCATCGGCTACGCCTACGCCCAGGACAATCTGTGTCTGCTGGCTAACGAGATCGTGACCGTCAATGGTCAGCGCTCGCGGTATTTCGGTCCCGAGCAGTTCACAGTCGAGCAACGGGAAAACCGCGTCAGTGATGTGTTCTTCACTTGGCTCAATACACCTGATGCGGTCAAAGCATTCTGGCAAGCGCAACCGGCTCAGGTGCGCGACCTGGTCGAGGGTTACGCCGCCGGTTACAACCGTTATCTGGCTGAACGTCGTCCGCAAGGGTTGCCGCAGCAATGCCAGGGTGAATGGGTGCGTGATATCCACGCCGAGGATCTGGTCAAGCTGACGCGGCGCCTACTGGTTGAAGGCGGTGTGGGCCAGTTCGCTGAAGCCCTTGCTGGCGCGACGCCGCCGCAAGCGACCGCGCAGGTCAAGCACGACGCCGAGGCGTTCCAGTTGGCCGACGCGCGTCAGCGACGTTTCGCTCTGGATCGCGGCAGCAACGCCGTGGCAGTTGGCAGCGAGCGTTCGTTCAACGGCCGCGGCATGTTGCTGGCCAACCCGCATTTCCCTTGGGTCGGTGGCATGCGCTTCTATCAGATGCACCTGACCATTCCTGGCAAGCTTGATGTCATGGGCGCCGCTTTGCCGGGGTTGCCGATGATCAACATCGGTTTCAACCAGCATCTGGCCTGGACCCACACCGTCGATTCGTCGAAACACTTCACGTTGTATCGTCTGCAACTCGACCCGCAAGATCCGACCCGTTACCTGCTCGACGGCAAGTCGCTGCCCCTGAGCAAACAGACCGTCACCGTGCAGGTCAAGCAGGCTGACGGCCAGGTCGTGCCGGTGGACCGCGATATTTACAGTTCGCAATTCGGGCCGATCGTGCAATGGCCGGGCAAGCTCGATTGGGACAAGCAATACGCCTACAGCCTGCGCGATGCCAACCTGGAAAATGATCGCGTGCTGAAACAGTGGTATGCGATGAACCAGGCCAGCAGTCTCAAGGATCTGCAAGGCGCGGTGCAGCAGATTCAGGGCATCCCGTGGGTCAATACCCTTGCAGTGGATGACAAGGGGCAGACGCTGTACATGAACCTGTCGGTGGTGCCGAACGTCAGCGCGGAGAAACTGGCCAAGTGCAGCGACCCACGCCTCGGTCTGCGCATGATTGTCCTGGACGGCTCCAACAGCGGCTGCGCCTGGGATATCGATCCGCAAGCGGCGCAGAAGGGCATATTCGCTTCCAGCCAGTTACCGCAATTGCTGCGCAAGGATTTCGTCCAGCACTCCAACGATTCCGCATGGCTGGCCAATCCGGCGCGTCCGCTCACCGGTTATTCGCCGCTCATCAGTCAGGACGGCCAACCGCTTGGCCTGCGCTCGCGATTCGCCCTTGATCGTTTGGCTGACCTGAACAAACAAGGCCCGCTGGCGATCAAGGATCTGCAGCACATGGTCATGGACGATCAGGTTTATCTGGCCTCGCAGGTCATGCCGGATCTGCTGAGGTTCTGCGCAGCCGATCTGGGCAGCGATGCCGAGACGCTCAAATCTGCCTGCGTCAGCCTCAAAGCCTGGGACGGCCGCGCCAATCTGGATGCCGGGCTCGGTCTGGTGCACTTCCAGAACATCATGCAGGCGCTGCTCGAATCGCCGGATATATGGCGCGTGGCATTCAATCCCGCCGATGCGCAAAACACTCCGCGTGGTCTGGCGGTCGAGCAACCGGCGGTTGCCAAAGCGCTGCGCGAGGCGATGCTGGCGTCGGTCGAGCAGGTTGGAAAAATGGGCCTGAAGCCGGACATGCGCTGGGGCGATATCCAGGTGGTCAGCAGCGGCGGGCAGCAAACGCCTATTCATGGCGGGCCGGGTACACTGGGCATCTACAACGCGATGCAGAGCGTGCCCCGTGATGACGGCAAACTTGAGGTGGTCAGCGGCACCAGCTATCTGCAAGTGGTGAGCTTCGACGAAAAAGGCCCACATGCCCAAGGGCTGCTGGCGTTCTCGCTGTCCAGCGACCCGATGTCGATATATTCACGGGACCAGACTGCAGCGTTTTCGAAGAAACAGTGGAGTGTGCTGCCATTTACCGAGCAGCAGATTCAGGCAGACCCGCACTATCAGGTGCAGACCATCCAACAGGTACAGAATCAGGCAGGGAAGGTGGCCGCGCAGTAAACCAGGCATAGCCCGAAACAAACGAAGGCCGCCTCCCGCAAGGGACGCGGCCTTCAGCTTTTGGATGGGCGCTGCGGCATCGAATTGATCACCGGGTTGCCTTCCTTGTTGCGGGTCAGGTAGACCGGCAGTACTTTCGGCAGGCTGTTGGCGAGGTTGTTCATCTCTTTGATGTTGTAGACGCCGCCCACCCGAATCGCGCCAGTAGCGGTGTCGGCCAGCATCAACGGTTTGTCGAGGTATCGGTTGATCAGCGGCAGGGCGTCGTGCAGGGCAAGGTTATCGAGTATCAATCGGCCGCTACGCCATGCCAGCGAGGTGTCGCCAGGGTAGGTCTGGCTGATTTGCGGTGCGTAATCGCCATGCCGGTAGCGTGCCTGCATCGAAGGCGTCAGGCGCAAACCGTCACCCGGCAGGTCACGATTGCTGCTGACCAGCACCGAACCTTCGACCAGATTCACGCGAACCTGATCCTCATACATCCACACGTTGAATCGGGTGCCGGTGACGCGAATCCTGCCTTCCCCGGCGCGCACCACGAACGGATGCGCCGTGTCGTGACTGACATGGAAAAACGCCTCGCCGTTGTTCAGGATGACGCGACGTTCATGTTTGTAATTGCTGAAGGTCAGGTCGGTGTTCAGGTTGAGTTCCAGCTGGCTGCCGTCACTCAGGGTGATCTGACGCACACTGTCGGTCGCGGTGTAATGCTGATAACTGTCGGGCAACCAGCCCAGACTCCAGCCGCTATAGGCCGCCAGTGGCAAGGCCAGGGCACAGGCGCCAGCGATGACCGCGAACTTGCGCCACGGGCGCGACGGTTTGCGTTGTGCGGCCAGTTCCCCCGGCTCGGTTCGAGGCAGGTCCCCGGCGACTTCCCAGATTTCCTGCATCGCTTCGTATTCGAAGGCGTGCAGGGGATGGGCATCGTGCCATTCCTGGAATGCGCGACGCTCCTCGTCCGTGCAGTCAGCGGCGTGCAGACGCATACACCAGTGCGCGGCGGCATCGGTGATCGCATCGTATTCGGCTTCCGAGAGAGTGTCTTGGGTCATTGACTCGTCCTGATTTCGCTCATTCTAACCTCGCCGGCAGGCTGCCGAGAACATCCGTCATGGCATTTACCCATCAACGTGGAACTTATTTTTCCCTGTGGCGCCCAAAAAAACAGGAAGCAACTGCCCACTATCCATAAATGGAGTGAAAAAATGATCAAACAGACATTCGCAGCCCTGATTGCCACCGCCGGTTTGCTCAGCGCCGGTGCCGCCCTCGCGGACAAGCCAGGCGCGGGCTGGATCACCATCGAAAAAGCTATCGAAGTCGCCAAGACCAAGGCCGGTTATGTCGAGGTCTATGAGATCGGTGCCGACAATGACGGTTACTGGGAAGGCGAAGGGCGCAAGGCCGATGGCATCGTTTATGAATTCCGCATCGATGGGGCGTCGGGTAACGTGTTGCGTGATCAGAAGGACTAATGCACCGTTACACCTTTGTTGTATGTACGAAATGCGCTGGCGTCGAGCCAGCGCATTTTTTGTAACAGCGTTTATGAAGACGACGTCCCGCTGGTTACAGGTGCCGGTAAGGGGATTGGCGCCGGCAGCGGATCGAGGACTTGCCCCAGTTCGCTGATCAGCAACGCGATCGAGTCGGCGTTGGCCAGAATCACTTCGATGCGCGGCTCAGTCTCTAGCGGATTGCGAAATGCTTTGCGTGCATCGGCGAGCGTCGTGGTTTTGGTCAGTTTGAGAATCTTCCTGTATTCGTTGATGCGCATCGGCAACTGGTCCAGCCCCACGCGTGTGCCGTTCGGTTTTTTCTCACTGAACAGGCGCGAAGGCGCCGTAGATCGCGAAAGGGATTTGCGCAGGCTTTCAAGATCGGCTTTGAGCAGCCGCCCGTCCGATGAAGTTGTGTCAATGAGATTCGTGTGAGGCGCAATCGCTTCGACGGAGGCCAAGTCTTCACTGTCGCAAATCAGATGCGACAGCTCGTGGATCAACGTGACCGCACGTGCGTGGGAGTCAACGTTGAACCTGGGAGGCAACACAGGTGTATAGGCATCCATTCCCGGATTAAAGAAATGTTCGGTCAGGTGGACAATCCGTCGCTTGTCCTCTTTGAACACAAAGGCCACGGTATCGTCGTCGTAGTAGGCATTGAGCCCGGCAAAAAAACGCTCGGTATAGAGCAGATCATCTTTGGGGTCGGTCAGCTCGCGACAAATCGGCAGAATCACCTTTTCGATCTTGCGCAGCAGGAAGGGAGTCACTTGCGGCACTTCGAAGAACTGCCTTAGCACGGTTTCTACCCGAGTGCCACCCAGATTGTCGCGATGCACCACGAAGTTATGCAGGCAGTTCAGGGCATAGGTTCGCGCCCGGCCGACTGCCTGCTGTATGACGAAGGCCCTGGCCGGATATAGCCGATGGATCTGCGTCATGCCCTGGGCCTGAACGTACATCAGGATTGAACGACTGCGCTCGACTTCTTCTTGCTGCATCTTGCTGCGTTTTGATCGGCAGCGCTGAATGGAATGGCCGGGGCGTGCAACAACCAGTCTGGAATTTTTCTGTTCAAGCGCCGGCCCTTCGCCGCCATTCGGTTCGCGCAGAAACCAGACGTTGTCCGATTGCACCACCGGATAGACCTTGCCGGCAATTGCCGCGTATTTGTGCGATTTCGAGGCGTCCGCATACACCAGCTTATTGTTCTCAAGCTTCAGGTCTTTCAGCGCCGTGGCGGTTTCGAAGCGCTGCAGGTTGGCTCGAGAGGACGTCGCTGGCGGGACCTTGGACCAGCGCGAGACAGCCTGCACCGGCGTATCTGTGCGGGTTTCGGCTGGCGTCGACGAGGTTGGCTCTGGCTCAGCAGCAAACCCGGACACTGCGGGTTCCGGTTCCGGTTCCGAATCCCAGGCCAGGCGACCCAGGCTCAGCATGGAAATCGCACCGGCAATGAAAGTCTTGAGAGCGTTGGCCCAGTGATGATCCTGAAGGTCATCGGCCGACTCCTTGAAGTCCTGGTAGCTTTTCCAGAGGAAAAACAGCGACGCCAGTTTTCCAGGCAGCAAGTGCGGAACCAGACGGACCCCATGGCTGAACAGAACTTTGGCCGCCTCCCAATCGGATTGGGCATTGATCTGCGGCTGGCTACTGAGCAGTCGCGGCAAGAGGCTGAGGGTGTCTTTGTGAAATTGTTCCAGTGCATTGCCCTGGATGGCGTTGTCCTGAAGGGTAATTTCGCTGGTTTGGCCGATGGTGGTTTTCAGCAGATTCTTGAAGACACTTTGTTGGGAGACCGGCAGACGCCGGATAACCAGATCCTGAAAATGCCCGGGCGTGTTCAGCGCATCGATCAATTGGCTCTGATTCTCGAACTCGCGAAATACGAACCTGGAGTAGGGCGCATAGAGCACCCGTGGGCCGCTTGTTCCCGCGCCAGGCCCGAAGACATAGATGCCTGGCGCCTCAACGGGATCGGCGTGCGCGGTTTTGATCAACGCCAGGGGACTGACAATCGCATCGGCACCCTCGACCATTGCACGCGCAATCCCGTCCGGCATATCGAGCACCTGGCACACATAGTCGTACCCGGTATCTGACAGTTGTTGTTGCAACTTCAACGCATGTGCGTGCTGGATCAACTGCCAGGGCAACTGACGGAAGAACCTTTGTTTACGGGCGCGCGCAGCGTCATTGTCCGCCGTCAGCGCTTCGGTCACTTTGCGCGTGTAGGTCGTGGCTACCTCCAGCGACTGCAGCAGTTGGCGCACGGCGGACGGGTCAAATTTTTCCGGTAATGCCGTGGCCGTTTTCGAGGCCACCTTGAAACCAGTACCTTGCACAACGTTGTAATGATGCAGGGCAAACTCCAACAGGTCACAGGCGGGTCCGGCGAGGGTCAGGTTCGGGGTGATCTGGATGTCCTGAGGCTTTAGTCCATTGCCGGGAAATCTGGCGTCGAGCAATGTTTTGAGGGTCTGCTCGACATGGGTAGCCAAGGCCGGGACGTCGTCGAGAAAATCCTTGCCGTCACGAAACGCGCGACGCACTTCATCCAGCAGCGCAAGGTGTGTACGTTGCTCTGTTACTGGCGCCATGCGCAACCAGTCGGGGTAGTCCAAGTGAGTGGAAACCGTTTGCGCAAGGTCAATGGCCCGACGCAGATTGGTATTGATACCTCTGGTTTTCATGCGCTCCAGGAAGTTTGCAAGCGTTTGTTTGTCCTTGATACACGTGCGCAACAGCTCACACTCCGCCAGGTAATGTTCAATGGCCGATTGCATGCGCTCGCTTGCGACGCTGTCTTCGATCAACAGGAAAGTGCCTAGCGTGTATTGCTGATCCAGCCGACGTTGCGCTGACGGCAGATTTTCCAACAGTGTGTGGCTCTGGTTGTTGTCGTCCAGTCGGCGCTGCAGTTGCGCGCGCGCGGTGTCGATATCCTTGAACGATTCCAGGCCTGCGGCCGGTGTCCAGAGCACGCAGAGCCCGGAATGCGCGACGTCCATCCCGCCGCGTTCGGTCATCAGCAGACAATACGCAAGCGGCAGCACGCTGCCTTGGTCGGAGCAGGTCAGTGAGAGTGACCAGGCGTCCGGGCGGAAACCGTTGATTGACTGACGATCGTTACGTGTCGTGCGCCTGGCATCCAAGACGGTTTCGACAATTTTCCGCTCAATACTCGGCGAAGAATCGTTGAGACCATGCATCTGCACTTCACTGCGCAGGCCATCCTCGAATGCGCGCGCCAGCTTCCAGCGGATGCTTTGCAGAAAGGCCCGATGTTCACTGTCGGTCAGGGTCGGCTGTTCTGCGAAGCTGCTGGCGAGACTGTCCAATGTGGCGTTCAGGCTTCTTGCCAGTTGTCGGGCCTTGTCTGCCTGGACGCGCGAGGCTGGTGGAGTGCTGGAAAACAACGGTCGGGTGCTCCAGCGCGCATGGACGTCAATTTTGAGCAGACGTTGGTGAATCATCGAGCGGATATCCAGCGCCTTATCGAACAGCGCATGAATGTCGGTGGTACGTTCGCTCTGGCGAAAACACTGCAAAGCAAATTCGACGTTCTGCCGTTGTTTGGTAATGATCGCCTCGAACAGCGTGGTCATGATCTCGCCGGCGATGTTTTCGCCGGACACCCGAGCGTTGGTGAAACCCAGATAGCGATCGCGTTCCTCCAGGCTCATCAGCCCGTACAGTTCGTCCTCATGGCCAGCCGCAGCGAGTTTGGCAGTCAGCGTCCGCTGAAGATCGACGTAGTTCGTGAGCACCTGCATGCCTTGGCTGGGCGTGTAGAGGTAAGCCTTGTCATGATTGATCATCAGCGAGCCGGCCAACTCGACGGAAGCCGTCTCTTCGCTTAAACACACGGTTTCAAAGGTCGGACGCTGCACCGCCACGGCAGGCTCGCGGATCAAGGTGTGCAGGGCATCGAACTCGCTGGCGGAGAGGATTTCCGTTTCGCGTTTGATCATCAGGTCCGCACGGGCCTGATCCTGCAGCGTCCGGCTGAAGAACGCGCGTCGTGGCGAGCCCGAGAATGAGGCGGCATTCCAGTACGTTTCCAGTTGCCGAAAAAGCAGAATGGTCAGCTTGCCCGATGCTGACTTGATCGCAGTTGACCAGGCTGACTGATCATCTGCCGTAGATGGATGGGTGGGGTGGTCGAACTCGACGGTCTGGCCCGGCGGCCAGCCCTGTCGGCGAAAGTGCAGTAGCAGCGCTTCACTCAGCGACAGCGACTGGGTTGGCTGCCTGACTTCACCGGCGGTCTGCGCAGTAGTCGGGTAAAAACTGACCCGTGTAGCTGATTGCTGCAAGTCGCCAAAGTGCGTCTCGAGTTGTTCGTCGAGAACGCTTTGCAACAGGCTGGTGAGCAAAGGCAGGCGTTTGAGCTCGTCCAGCATATCGTTCGCGCAAGCGCCCAATTGGGCATTGATGGCCGTCGACTGGTCGTCGAACACATCCCCTGTGATCGTTTCGCGGGTCATCGTTATGCCGCGCTTTTCCACCAGCTCCTTGCGCATCGATACCGTGAGAAAGGCCAGCAGATCGTCCTCTTCGTCCGCATTTTCCAAGCGCGTTTGCAACGCCTGCGACAGCGCCTGATCGTCACTGAATTTTTTCAGGCCATCGTAGGGGGTATAGAGAAACACCCCACCGTCATCCGGCCCGGTGCCAAGGACGAAACTGCCAGCCAGCGCTACAGGTGATTGCTTCTCGGCGTTGAGCAAAATGCGCTCGGCGAGCATTGGCGGGGTCTGTTCACTGCGCAGGGCGTGGGTCGCCAGCTGCACATGCGCGAGCCAGCTGAAGTCTTTGCTGTTCAGACCATGCGCTTTGGCCAGAGCGGGATGCAGGCCGGGGGATTTCAAAATGTCGGGAAACAACAGTGGTGCGGGCGAACTGGACATCATAAGGACTCTGAACGGGGCGCCATCGGGCAGGGACTCAACCATAGATCCGTGGCCGGCCGCGCTTGCGGTATTCAGTTACCGCACCCGCCCACGCTGAATGTGCATCCGGACGGCGACCGCAAGGTCGATCAACCCAAGGGTTGACAGCCGACAGCTCGGGCGCAGTTAATCGGTGGGCAAAACGACCGTACGCTGTTGTTCCCTCCAATAATCATTCTGGAGCTTCAGATGTCTGCGCCACACGATCAGGGCTCGTCCTCGTTGTCCCTCGAAGCACTCACGCAATTGCTTGAAACGATATTTCTGCGGCACGGCACTTCCAGCGAAGTGGCGCGCGTGCTCGCGGCCAACTGCGCCGGCGCCGAGCGCGATGGCGCTCATAGCCACGGCGTATTTCGTATGCCCGGTTATGTCTCGACGCTGCGAAGCGGCTGGGTCAACGGCCATGCGGTACCACAGGTGGAAGACGTTGCGCCTGGGTTTGTCCGCGTCGATGCCGGCAATGGTTTTGCGCAGCCGGCATTGGCGGCGGCCCGACCGCTGCTGGTGGAAAAGGCCCGTCATGCCGGGATCGCGGTGTTGGCGATTCGTAACTCGCACCATTTCGCCGCACTGTGGCCGGATGTCGAACCGTTCGCCGATGAAGGTCTGGTGGCGTTGAGCGTGGTCAACAGCATGACTTGCGTCGTACCTCATGGCGCCGACCGGCCGTTGTTCGGCACTAACCCGATCGCCTTCGCCGCGCCAAGGGCCAATGCCGCGCCGATTGTTTTCGACCTCGCCACCAGCGCCATCGCCCATGGCGATGTACAGATCGCCGCGCGCAAAGGTGAAAAGCTTCCGGCCGGGATGGGCGTCGACAGTCTCGGCCAACCGACCCAGGACCCCAAGGCGATTCTCGAGGGCGGGGCGTTGCTGCCGTTTGGCGGGCACAAGGGTTCGGCGCTGTCGATGATGGTCGAGCTGCTGGCGGCGGCGTTGACCGGCGGCAATTTTTCCTTCGAATTCGATTGGTCCAACCATCCCGGCGCGAAAACACCGTGGACCGGTCAGCTATTGATTGTGATCGATCCGAACAAGGCGGCAGGACAGAGTTTCGCCCAGCGCAGCGAGGAGCTGGTGCGGCAGATGCACGGCGTCGGGCTCAAGCGTCTTCCGGGGGATCGACGGCATCTGCAGCGCAGTCGCTCGATGGCACAGGGGATCGGTCTGGATGAGCAAACGTTGCGGCAGTTGCGTGAAATGGCAGGGGAGTCGGTCGCGCAGGCATAAAAAAAGCGAACCGCGAGGTTCGCCTTTTCTTGTGACGCTGAACTCAGCGACGGCCGAGCAGCAGGCCCACCACCAGGCCGAATCCGGCGGAGATCGCTACGGTCTGCCATGGATGGCCGCCGATATAGTTTTCAGTCGCTTCTACGGCAGGTTTGGTGCGGTCGCGCACGCTGGACACCGAGTCGAGCGCCAGTTGCAGTTTCTGGGCGATTTGTGCACGCAGCGTTTCCGCTTCTTCGCCTACCAGTGAAGCGCTGCTCTTGAGCAGTTTGTCCGATTCTTCAATCAGAGCCTGAAGCTCGCTGAAAGCTTGATCCTTGATTTGCTCTTCGGCAGCTTGCGAGGCGGTTTTACGGGCCATTGGGTGACTCCTTGCAGGTGAATGGACAGTGACCAATGGAGTGTAGCGGCAGGCGAAAAGTTGCATGTCATTCGTGGAGAAGGGAAAAACCTGCACCGGAGATTTGCAGCGAGCGTGTAAGATGTCGCCATTTTACGCAGCAGGACAAATCCCCATGAGTTTCAATCTGGCCGACAAATCCCTCGCAGAGCGCGCCGCGCTGGAAGATGAGAAATCCCGTCTGTTCGAACTCTGGCAGAACAATCTGGGCAAAGCCAAAGGCGAAGCCGCGCGTCTGTTTGGCGAGCGTTCCAAGCGCAAGGGCAAATGGGCCGAGTGGGTCCGCGCCGAGCTGGACGGCATGTCGCCACCGGAGTTCGCCAACATGGTGCGCAGCGAAGTCAATCGCCTGATGGCGGCGAACAAATAACCCGCTTCACACTTGGCTGAACGTGGCGGCAATCGCTTCGCGAACCTTGACCAGCACCGGATCGATCTGCGTGCTGGTGCGCCAGCCCAGCTCCACCGGATAGCGCGGCAAAGCCAACGGGCAGGGCAGCAATGCCAACCCGCTCAACGCCGCGATACTTTCTGCGGCGTGGGCTGGAATGGTCGCCACCGCCTGACTGCCCTTGAGCAGAAAGGGCAGCGCGGCAAAATGCGTGGTCGAGGCGCAGACTCGCCGGCTCAAACCCACCGCCGCCAATCCTTCGTCGGTAATGCCGATAAAGCCACCCGACGACACCAGAATGTGCTCACGTTCAACGAACTCCTGCAGCTCGATCTGCTGCTGGCCTGGCGCGAGACTGCTCGGGTCGACGAGACACGCATAGCCACCTTCCACCAACACCTGCCGGCTGAGCAGGCGCTCGGCGAAGCCGCCGGCGGTGATCGCCAGGTCGATGCTGCGTTCCATCAACGCACGGGCGACGATCTGGCTGTGGGTCTGGCGAAAGATCAGCCGCAGTTTCGGCGCGCGACGAGCGATTTCTTCGATCAAGTGGCGCCCGTAGGCAATTTCAAAATCATCTGACAGACCAATCGCTACCGAGCGCCCGTCATAGTGATTGGCCGCCGGGTCGAGCATGGCCAGACTTTGCCGACATTTGTTCAGGGCATCGCTGATTACGGGTTTGAGCTGATTGGCTTGCAGGGTCGGCGCCAGCCCGCGCCCGGTGCGTACAAACAACTGATCACCATAGACGTCGCGCAAACGGCGCAATGCCGCACTGACTGCCGATTGCGTTACGCCAAGGCGCAGGGCCGCGCGGCTGGCGCTGGATTCCTCGTGCAGCGCTTCGAAGACTTTCAGCAGGTTGAGGTCGATGTTGGCGATATTCATTTGGCTCATATCATTCAGCAGCGCGAAGGGCTTTATTCATGATCGCGTGCCGCTGGAGAATCGGCAACACCTGAACCTGATGGAGTAAACACGATGGCCAAATCCATAGTTGCTGCGCTGCAGATCGGCGCCTTGCCCGGGGGCAAGGGCGAAACCCTCGACCAGATTCTCAGCTGGGAAGACGCGATCCGCGAATCCGGCGCGGCGCTGGTGGTGATGCCGGAAGCCCTGCTCGGTGGCTATCCGAAGGGCGAGGGCTTCGGCACCCAGTTGGGCTATCGACTGCCCGAGGGGCGTGAGGCCTTCGCACGTTATTTTGCCAATGCCATTGATGTACCGGGCGCGGAAACCGAAGCGCTGGCCGGATTGTCAGCGCGCACCGGGGCCAATCTGGTGATCGGCGTGATCGAGCGCGCCGGTAGCACATTGTATTGCACGGTGCTGTATTTCGACCCTCAGGCAGGACTGATCGGTAAACACCGCAAGCTCATGCCTACAGGAACCGAGCGACTGATCTGGGGCAAGGGTGACGGCTCGACTTTGCCGGTGTTTGACACCCAGGTCGGCAAGCTCGGCGCCGTGGTGTGCTGGGAAAACATGATGCCGCTGCTGCGCACGGCGATGTATGCCAAGGGCGTTGAGGTCTGGTGCGCGCCGACCGTGGACGAGCGCGAGATGTGGCAGGTCAGCATGCGCCACATCGCCCACGAAGGTCGCTGCTTCGTGGTCAGCGCCTGTCAGGTGCAGGCCTCGCCGAATGCGTTGGGTGTGGAGATTGCCAATTGGCCCGGGGATCGACCTTTGATTGCCGGTGGCAGTGTGATCGTCGGACCGATGGGTGATGTACTGGCGGGACCGCTGCGTGGCGAGGCGGGATTGCTGACAGCGGAAATCGACACGGAGGAACTGGTCCGCGCACGGTATGACTACGATGTGGTCGGCCACTATGCGCGCCCGGATGTGTTCGAGTTGACCGTTGATGAGCGTGCGAAGCCGGGGGTGCGGTTCAACTCCTGACCTTGAAACTTGCAGAGAACCTGTGGGAGCGAGCCTGCTCGCGAAGACGTAGGCAGCATGAGCATCGTAGTCGCCTGAAACACCGCCTTCGCGAGCAGGCTCGCTCCCACAGGGGTTGTGTGTTGTTCTGCCGATTGAGACCGCTGACTACCAAGTCGCCGCACTCGCCTTGGGCAGGCTCAATTTGCCGCTGTCGGTAAAGCGCATTGTGCCAAACAACCCACCGGCCAGTTTGCCGCGCAGCACGTAGGGCAAGTTATCGAGGCTTTGCGTCTGGCTCAGGCCCAAGGTCTGGCGCAGGAACGAGAACGCCGAGACGCTGACCGGCACCGTGACAATGGCTTCAGAGAAACGCGGGATCGAACCGCTCTGATCGCTCACACCGGAAGCCAGCGAATGCCCATTGACCTCCAGATCCAGCGCGATGCCGTTGTAGTCGATCGCCGTCTCATTGGGATTCTGCACGCGCAGCTTGATGGCGAAGCGCACTTCCAGTTCCTGACTCGGTAGCGGCTCAAGGCCGACCACGTTGATGTTCACCGGGTCGCGGTTGGGAAACAACGCGCAGGCACTGAGCGACAACAGCAGGAGCGACAGGATGACGGCGTGGACGCGGCGCATAAGAATCTCTCGACAAAAAAGGGCTGAACCGTCGCCGGTGCAGCCCTTTTTTCCAGGCGCGACGTCAGCGGTTCAACTGTGCGACAGCCGCCGCTTGGCCGGGTTCACCTTTGGCGGCGACGTCGGGGTTTTCCATGACCTGCAGAATCGAAGCTTCCGGGTCGAAATCGTCTTCTTCCAATTCGATGAATTCTTCGGGCAGGAAGATGTTCAGCACGATAGCGCACAACGCACCGACAGTGATTGGCGATTCGAAGATGTTGCGCAGTGCTTGCGGCAGTTCGCGCAGGACTTCCGGCACCGCCGCGATGCCCAGGCCCATGCCCAGCGAAATCGCCACGATCAGCATGTTGCGCCGATGCAGACCGGCCTCGGCGAGGATCTTGATCCCGGCCACGGCGACGGTGCCGAACATCACCAGCTCCGCGCCGCCAAGCACCGGTTTCGGCATCAGTTGCAGCACCGCGCCGATCATCGGGAACAAACCGAGCAACACCAGCAGCCCGGCGATGAAAAACGCCACGTAACGGCTGGCCACTCCGGTCAACTGGATCACGCCGTTGTTCTGCGCGAAAGTCACCATGGGCATGCTGTTGAACACCGCCGCCATGGCCGAGTTGAGACCATCGGCGAGCAGCCCGGATTTGATTCGACGGATGTACAGCGGGCCTTTGACCGGTTGTCGCGAGATCATCGAGTTGGCGGTCAGGTCGCCGGCCGCTTCCAGTGGCGACACCAGAAAAATTACCGCTACCGGCACAAACGCCACCCAATCGAAGTTGAAACCGTACTTGAACGGCACCGGCACGCTGACCAGCGGCACCTCGGGCATCGAAGCGAAATCCACCGTGCCCATCAGCCATGCCACCACGTAACCCAGGGTCAGGCCGATGACGATCGCGCCCAGCCGCAGAAACGGCACGTCGACGCGGTTCAGCACGACGATAGTGCCGATCACCAACGCCGCGAGAAAGACATGACTGGCCGCGCCCAGATCGGGCGCACCGAAGCCGCCGGCGATGTCGGTCATGGCTACTTTGATCAGTGACAGACCCATCAGGGTGATGATCGTGCCGGTCACTACCGGTGTAATCAACATGCGCAGCTTGCCGATGAACTGGCTGAGTACCACTTCAATGAATGCTGCGAAGAAGCACACACCGAAGATGGTCGAGAGGATTTCGTCAGTACCGCCGCCACGCGCCTTGACCATGAACCCGGCGCTGAGAATCACGCTGATAAAGGAAAAACTGGTCCCTTGCAGACACAGCAAACCGGAACCGACCGGGCCGAAGCGCTTGGCTTGCACGAAGGTACCGAGGCCGGAGACGAACAGCGCCATGCTGATCAAGTAGGGGATTTCACTCTGCAGGCCCAGCGCGCCGCCCATGATCAGGGTAGGGGTGATGATGCCAACGAAACTTGCCAGCACATGTTGCAGCGCGGCGAACACGGTGGCGGTCAGGTGCGGACGGTCGTTGAGGCCGTAGATCAGGTCGTTGTTGCGCGGGGCTTTGTCAGAGGCGGTCATGGTCAGGTGCGCGCCGCGAGGCGGGGCCGGGTCAGAAAATGGGTGCGCAGAATGCCGCAAGCGGGCGGCGAGGGCAACGAGCAATAACTGCCTGAAAGGTCAGGTTTTTGGGCTCTGTGGGAGCGAGCCTGCTCGCGAAAGCGCTGGGTCAGTTTGCATCTCGGTCACTGACAGGCTGCCTTCGCGAGCAGGCTCGCTCTCACAATGATCGTCCACGTGCGTCAATCAGCAATGGAGAATTCCACGTGGCATACTCCCGCGCATGAACTTCGACTCCCCCCTCAGTGCCTGGCAATACGCCGTTGAGCACAAGGGCTTCATCCAGGATGAAGCCCAGGAACACGCGGTCTGGGCCTTGCAGAAATGCCACGAAGCCTTGCACACCGATGCCCGTGCGGTCAGCGGCGTGTACCTGTGGGGGCCGGTCGGGCGCGGCAAGACCTGGCTGATGGATCAGTTCTATCAAACCTTGCGCGTACCGGCGCGGCGTCAGCATTTCCATCACTTCATGGGTTGGGTCCATCAGCGCTCATTCCAACTGAGCGGCATCGCCGATCCGTTGCGCGCGCTGGCCAAAGAACTCGCTGGCGAAGTACGCGTGCTGTGTTTTGATGAACTGTTCGTCAACGACATTGGCGATGCGATCATCCTCGGGCGCTTGTTCCAGGTGATGTTCGACGAAGGCGTGGTGGTGGTCTGCACGTCGAATCTGCCCCCGGATGATCTGTACGCCGACGGCTTCAATCGTGACCGCTTTACCCCGGCAATCGCGGCAATCAAGGCGCACATGCAAGTTGTCCCGGTCAATGGCGCCGAGGATCATCGCCTGCATCCGGGGACGATCGAACAGCGCTATTTCGTCAGCGCGACCGATTCGCCGAGTGCGCTGGCTGCCGTGTTCAAATCACTGATTTCGGATGAAATCAGCAGTGAAGAACCAGTCGCAGTGGGTCATCGCATGCTCAACGTGGTACAGGCCAGTGAATCCGTAGTGTGGTGCCGTTACAGCGATCTGTGCGAACAACCTTTCGCCGCCATGGACTTCATCGCGCTGTGTGATCGCTACCGGGCTATTCTCTTGAGCGAAGTGCCGAACCTCAGTGCACGAAAGCGCGAGGGACGCATCGCGCGCGGTACCGAAGACGGCGCCGAGCGCGTGGTCGCCGGCGATCGGGAGCTGCCGCAGTTGTCAGTACACGACGATGGCGTACGCCGCTTTATCGCACTGGTCGATGAATGCTACGACCGCAAGGTGCCGCTGTACGTCGAGGCAAGCGTGCCGATGGACGCGCTCTACACCGAGGGCTATCTGGAATTCCCGTTCCGCCGCACCCTCAGCCGGTTGCAGGAGATGCAGTTGCAGCGTTTCGCCGAAGCCTGAAAGAGGAGGACACCGACATGAGTCAACCGCTGTCCCATCATTTGCTGACCATGGCTTACCAGAATGCCTGGGCCAATCATCGCCTGGCCAAGGCCTGGACCCGGCTCGATGGCGCTGAACTGGTCGCGCCACGGGTGAGTTTCTTCCCCAGCATCCGCCTGACCCTCAACCACATCCTCACCTGCGACTGGTTCTACGTCGACGCGCTGGAGCGCGAATTGCGCGGGGACGAGCCGCACCCGGATTGCTACGTTTTCTTCAATGAAGACGAGCCGTTCACCGACGCTGCGGCGCTGCGTGCAGAGCAGGCTCGCGTCGACCGGCGTCTGATCGCTTATTGCGAGCAACTGAGGGATGCTGATCTGCCGAGGATCGTCACCATCGCCCGCGACATGCCGCAACATGACAGCCGCCTGCGCATGCTCTCGCATCTGTTCGAACACCAGATTCATCATCGTGGCCAGGTGCACGCAATGCTCAGCGGCACGACGGTGAAGCCACCGCAACTGGATGAGTTTTTCTGCGTCGGCGAAAGCGCATTGCGCGCTGAAGACTTCGCCGAACTGGGCTGGACTGAAGAGCTCATCTGGGGCCACTGACTGCAAAAGGTCGCAGCCTCGATGCACTCGCGTAGGAGCTGACGACTGCAACGAGCCTGCGATCTCTTGATCTTCAAATTTCCGATTGCCCACCCATTCAAACCCAAGCTAATGTCCCCATCAGCCTTCCAGCAAGCACCTTGCGCGCCGGGGCTTTTGTTTATCGGGGATGGAAATGGATTCCGCAGAAATACTCGTACTTCAGGCCAGCTACAGCAACCCGGTGCACGCCGAAGCCATCGGCATCGTGCTCAACCACTACGCCGAAGATCCCATGGGCGGCGGTCATCCGATCGCGCCGGAGCTTCTTCAGCGGTTACCCGAAGAACTCGCGCGCCGAGCTCATGCGTTCAGCGTGCTGGCCTTTGTTGGCGGCGAACCGGCCGGGCTGGTCAACTGTTTTGAGGGCTTCTCCACCTTTGCCTGCAAACCGCTGGTCAACGTTCATGACGTCGCGGTGGTTGGTAAATTCCGTGGCTTGGGGCTAAGCCAGAAAATGCTGCAGAAAGTCGAGGAAATCGCCCGCCAGCGCGGTTGCTGCAAAATCACCCTGGAGGTGCTGGAAGGCAATGCTGCGGCGCATGGGGCGTATCGCAAATTCGGCTTTGCACCGGGGATGTTCAATCCAGATCATGGGCGAATGCTGTTCTGGATAAAGGATTTACAGGCCTGAAAAGCCCTCACTGCAAATCACCAGCCCGAACATAAAAAAAGGCGCCCAATCAGGGCGCCTAACTGTCATCTCCCGGGCCAGAGCGGAGCCACGGAAGGTTCATCGGTTGCTCGGTGAAATTCAGTCGCGATAAGACTCGGTCACCTGCGCCGTCTGGTCAGCAGGAACGCGAATTTCTTTCGCAGCGACGTCGGCCTTTTGCTCGCCTTGCGCGTGCTGGACCGGGAAATTGTCGTAGTAATAACGCATACGCTCGGCGCCGCCTTCAGCGAAGGCGCTGGTGGAACCGAGGGCGAGCAGGGTGGTGAAGATGATGGTGGTGGTTTTCATGTTGCCTCCTACTGAACAAGTGGGAGTCGGTTCGTCCGTGAAGCAGACCGCGGAACAGAGTCTGCGTCGCGGCCATTAACGATGGGTTAACGCGGGTTGAGGGCAAATATTGCGAGGTATTTCAGAGCGGAGTACCGACGCAGCAGGCCGATCAGCGCATACAAAAAAGGGCCCTCACGGGCCCTTTGTCGGTTTACTTCTGTGCCACCTCTGCCGGGGCAGGCTGCTTGGGTTTCATCAAGCTGAAATCTATCAGTGAGCGTTTCGCCGTCTGATAGGGATCGCCAATCAACAGCTTGCGCGGCACGAAGCTGTCGCTGACCAGGCTCTTGCTGCGATCCAATTCATCCGAGCTCAATCCGACCAGATCCGCCCAAGTGTGAATGAACTGCGAGCTGCTGTACGGGCGGCTGAGGTCGCCAGCGAAGTTCCAGTCGTGGTTTTGTTTCCATTTCGGCGAGGCCCAGGCCATGAACGGGATGGTGTACATCGGCGCGGTCGGTTTGTTTTCGTTGCGCCCGAGAGTGCTGTGGCCGGCCGAGTCGAAGACGTCTTCGCCGTGGTCGGACAGGTACAGCAAAAAGCCGTTTGGATCGGATTTGGCGTAGTCCTTGATCAGGCTCGAGACCACGAAGTCGTTGTACAGCACCGCGTTGTCGTAGCTGTTGTAGGTCGGCAGTTGATCGTCGCGTACGCCGGCAGGGACGCCCTGGCGATCCTGAAACTTGTCGAAAGTCGGCGGATAACGGTACTGGTAGCTCATGTGCGTGCCGAGCAGATGCACGACAATCAGTTTGCGTTCAGCCGGATCAGTCAGCGCCTTGTTGAACGGCTCGATGACGTCACCGTCGTACTGCGCGGCGTTCTGGTTGCGGTTGTTGTTCAGGTACACCTGCTCGTCGGCCTGTTCGGAGAAAGTCGTGAGCATGGTGTTGCGCTTGGTCATGGTCTGTTGGTTGGTGATCCAGAAGGTCTTGTAACCCGCTTGTTTCATCACGCTGACCAGCGACGGCGTCGACAGGTACAGATCCGGGTTCTGCTCATCGGCGAAGGTCAGTACTTGCTGCAACGCTTCGATGGTGTAGGGACGCGGGGTGATGACGTTGTCGAAGATCGCCAGTTGATCCTTGAGCTTGTCCAGTTCCGGCGTGGTGTTGCGCGGATAACCGTAGAGGCTCATGCGCTGTCGGTTGGTCGATTCGCCAATCACCAGCACCAAAGTCGCCGGCTGACCGGCAGAAGTGTCCTTGAGGTTTTTCAGCGGCGGGATCTTGCTCGCACTGTCGAGCATGCCCTGCATGTCGGCGAGGGTTTCCTGATAACGGTGATACGCCACGGCCATCTGCCACGGCACGGCGGGTTCGATGCGGGTTTCGAATTTCTCGAAACCTTGGGCGAAGGTGCCCATGCGCAGGGTCTGCTTGACCAGCGGGTAGCCGACCACGGCAACCACGATGGCCGTCGCCGCGACCAGCGCGCGACCGCGCGGCATGTACACCGGGCGCAGACGGGTCCACAAAAAGTAAGCAAATGCGGTATGGGCGAGGAACGCCGGAATCATCCACCAGGCAAAGTACTGAGTCATGTACTCGCCAGCTTCCGACACGTTCGACTCGAACATGATGAAGATGACGCTTTGCGAGAACTCCTGCTGATAAATGAAGAAGTAACCGAGGCTGGCCATCGAGCAGGCCCACAGCACTACGCCGATGATGGCGGCGAGCAGGCGAGTGTGTTTGGGGAACAGCAACATCGGCGCCAGCCACAGCGCGCTCATCACGAAAGCCTGGCGGAATCCGGTGAAGCCGGATGTGCCGGTCAGTTGGATCAGCAGTTGGGTGATACCCGAGAAATACCAGAAGAAGACGAACAGCCAGATAAATCCAGCCCAGTCGAAACCGTTCGCAGTCGTTTTGCTGCGTTTGAACAATGCCATTCAGCGCTCCAGCTCAATCATCAAACCCACGCCGGAACGCTTCCATGACACCGACGAACAGAGGCCGTACGCGCAGGTGCGGCCAGAATGGGGCGGAGTATCCCCAAGGACATGTGAAAGATTTGTTAAGCGCTGCGTTTATCTGGCATCAAGCGGTCAGAGGTACAACGTGTCGGGAACGACGATGGCCGTTCCCGTAGCAGGCGGGGGATCAGGCGTGAGGCGCGCGCTGCACAACCGGACGCGGTTGCGGCTGCGAGCCTTGGGTCAATGCGCGCAATTGCGCCAATTCGTGCTTCAACTGGTCGCGCTCGTCTTTCAACTGGCGCAATTCATCGCGACGGATCGTAACGTAGAGGGTTTGTGGCGGCATTGCTGTGTGTACTGTGCCCATTGCTCACCTCGCAAATGGCGTGCATCAACTGTAAGTCACTCCTCGTTTTGAGGCGCTTGACTTACTATCGGCGCCAATTTTGATTTCTTTTGCCCAGGAAGGGAACTTTTTTATTTTTCATGGTCGGTGTGTCTTCGGCAGGATTCGGGGCGTTATCACTCTGGATCGGGCACAATGCCCGGAAACTTCATCGCAACGCTCTGGACTAACCTCCATCAGTCGCGTTGGGCTATAACCAATGACACACATTTATTTGTAGTAAGGAGCATCAGCACATGCAACTCGGGATTATTGGACTGGGCCGCATGGGCGGCAATATTGCGCGACGTCTGATGCTCAACGGGCACACCACCGTTGTTTACGACCGCAATACCGCTTTCATCGATAACCTGGTCGCCGAGGGCTCCACCGGCGTCGCAGACTTGCCAGCCCTGGTTGCCGGCCTCGACAAGCCGCGCGCTGTCTGGGTCATGCTGCCGGCTGGCGCGCCGACCGAAGACACCATCAACACCCTGAGCGAACTGCTCGAACCCGGCGATACCATCATCGACGGCGGCAACACCAACTACAAGGATGACATTCGTCGGGCCAAGACCTTGAACGAGAAGGGCCTGCACTACATCGACGTCGGCACCTCCGGCGGCGTCTGGGGCCTGGAACGTGGCTATTGCATGATGATCGGAGGCGACGCCGAAACCGTGCAGCGTCTCGACCCGCTGTTTGCCGCTTTGGCGCCAGGCATGGGCGACATCCCGCGCACCAAGGACCGCAAGTCCGATGACCACCGTGCCGAGCACGGCTACATCCACGCCGGTCCTGCCGGTGCCGGGCACTTCGTGAAGATGATTCACAACGGCATCGAATACGGCATGATGGCCGCGTTCGCCGAGGGCTTCGACATTCTCAAGACCAAATCCAGCGAGCGTTTGCCGGAAGATCAGCGTTTCGACCTGAACGTGGCCGATATCGCTGAAGTCTGGCGTCGTGGCAGCGTGGTTTCTTCGTGGCTGCTGGATCTGACTGCCGATGCGCTGGCCAGCGATCCGAAGCTCGACGGTTTCTCCGGTTCTGTCGCTGACAGCGGCGAAGGCCAATGGACCATCGAGGCGGCCATGGAGCAGGCGGTGCCGGTACCGGTGCTGTCCAACTCGCTGTTCTCTCGTTACCGCTCGCGCGGCCAGGGCACCTTTGGTGACAAGATCCTGTCGGCACAACGCTTCGGCTTCGGTGGCCACGTGGAGACCGCGAAAAAATGACCCGTACGATCCGCAGAAAATCCAAGGCAGAACCCGCACCACCGACCACGCTGTTCCTGTTCGGTGCCCACGGCGACCTGGTCAAGCGTTTGCTCATGCCGGCGCTGTACAACCTCAGTCGCGACGGCCTGCTCGACGACAATCTGCGGATCGTCGGCGTTGACCACAACGCCATTACCGATGAAGCCTTCGCGCTGAAGCTCGAAGACTTCATCCGTACCGAAGTGGCGGCGAAGGTCGGCAAGGGCGATCAGATGCTTGATCCGGTCTTGTGGGCCAAGCTCGCCAAAGGCATCAGCTACGTCCAGGGCGATTTCTTGGACGACAGCACTTATTCAGCCCTGGCGGCGAAAATCGCCGACAGCGGCACTGGCAATGCGGTGTTCTATCTGGCCACCGCGCCGCGTTTCTTCAGTGAAGTGGTGCGCCGCCTCGGCAGCGCCGGTCTGCTTGAAGAAACTCCCGAAGCGTTCAGAAGGGTGGTGATCGAGAAGCCGTTCGGCTCCGACCTGCACACCGCCGAAGCCTTGAACGCATGCCTGCTCAAGGTCATGAGCGAGAAGCAGATCTATCGCATCGATCATTACCTGGGCAAGGAGACCGTGCAGAACATTCTGGTCAGTCGGTTCTCCAACAGCCTGTTCGAAGCGTTCTGGAACAACCATTACATCGACCACGTGCAGATTACGGCAGCGGAAACCGTCGGCGTAGAAACCCGTGGCAGTTTTTACGAACACACCGGCGCACTGCGTGACATGGTGCCCAATCACCTGTTCCAGCTGCTGGCCATGGTCGCCATGGAACCGCCGGCCGCATTCGGCGCCGATGCAGTACGTGGGGAGAAAGCCAAAGTGGTCGGGGCGATCCGCCCCTGGTCCATTGAGGAAGCGCGGGCCAACTCGGTGCGCGGCCAGTACACGGCGGGCGAGCGCGACGGCAATCCATTGAACGGTTATCGCGAAGAAGCCAACGTCTCGCCCGAGAGCACCACTGAAACGTATGTGGCGCTGAAGGTGATGATCGATAACTGGCGCTGGGTCGGCGTGCCGTTCTACCTGCGCACTGGCAAGCGCATGAGCGTACGCGATACCGAGATTGTCATCTGCTTCAAACCGGCGCCGTACGCGCAGTTCCGCGATACCGAAGTCGACGAGTTGCAACCGACCTACCTGCGCATCCAGATCCAGCCAAACGAAGGCATGTGGTTCGATCTGCTGGCCAAGCGGCCGGGGCCGGCGTTGAACATGGCGAACATCGAACTGGGTTTTGCCTACAAGGACTTCTTCGAGATGCAGCCTTCCACCGGCTACGAAACCTTGATCTACGACTGCCTGACCGGCGATCAGACCCTGTTCCAGCGCGCTGACAATATCGAGAACGGTTGGAGAGCTGTGCAGCCATTCCTAGATGCCTGGCAGCAGGACGCCAGTGTCGAATTGTATGCGGCTGGTGACGATGGCCCGCAAGCAGCGGAAGATCTTCTGACTCGCGATGGTCGCGTCTGGCACGGCCTGGGATGAGTGATTTGCCGAAACAACCCATAAGTTTTCTGCTCAGCGACATGGACGGCACGCTGTTGCTGCCGGATCACTCACTGAACCAGCGCACCATCGACGCAGTGCGCTCTTTGCGCGAGGCCGGCGTGCTGTTCAGCCTCGCCAGTGGGCGCCCGCCGAAAGCCATGCTGCAACAGATCGAAGCGCTGGGCGTGGATCTGCCGACAGCGGCGTTCAACGGCGGCACCATCGTCAAACCGGACGGTACGCTGTTGGCTGCTCACTATTTGCCGGCAACCACGGCGCTGATCGCGCTGGCACTGTTTGCCGATCAGCCGGAGGTGGAAATCTGGGTGTTCAGCGGCGGCGACTGGCTGCTCAAGGACCCGTACGGGTCGATGGTTCCACGTGAACAGAGCGGGCTCGGCTATCCGCCGGTGGTGGTCGAGAGTTTTGAACCGTATCTGGAGCGCATCGACAAGATCGTCGCTACCAGCAACAACACTGAGTTGCTGATTGAGCTGGAGGCGCAGCTGTTGCCCAAGGTCAACGGCATGGCGCAAGTGTCGCGCTCGCAGCCGGTGTATCTCGACGTTACGGCGCTTGAGGCCAACAAAGGCACGGCATTGACGACCATCGCCGAATACCTCGGCGTGCCGCTGGAGCAAACCGCTGTCATCGGCGACGGCGGCAACGACCCGGCGATGTTCAAATGCGCTGGCTTTTCGATTGCCATGGGTCAGGCGGAAGAGGCGGTGAAGCGCCAGGCTGACGTCGTCACCGCGCCGAACACCGAAGATGGCGTGGCTTTGGCGATCGCGAAGTACATCCTCCCGCGCTGATCCAACACCAAAACCATTGTGGGAGCGAGCCTGCTCGCGAAAACGGTGTGTCATCCAACAGATTCGTTGCCTGACACGGCCTCTTCGCGAGCAGGCTCGCTCCCACAGGTTTTCGCGGCGCCTGCAAAAGCCCGGTGACCCACAAAAACGATTGTGGGAGCAAGCCCGCTCCCACAGGTTTGTTCAGTGTTGCTTAGAGCCAGTAACTCACGGCATACCAGCCCAGCAGACCCATCACCACGGTATACGGCACCGCCATCCACACCATGCGCCCGTACGACAACCGCACCAGCGGTGCAATCGCCGAGGTCAGCAGGAACAGAAACGCTGCCTGACCATTAGGTGTCGCCACGCTCGGCAGGTTGGTGCCGGTATTGATCGCAATCGCCAATGTCTCGAAGTGCTCGCGAGTCATGTGTCCGGCAAGAAAAGCCTGTTTCACTTCGGTGATGTAAATGGTCGCAACGAATACGTTGTCACTGATCGCCGAGAGCAAGCCGTTGGCGATAAACAACATGCCCGGCTGTTGATCCATCGGCAGCGCCAACACCCACTGGATCAGTGGGACGAACAGATGCTGATCGTGAATGACCGCCACCACGGCAAAAAACACCACCAGCAGTGCAGTAAACGGCATGGCGTCCTTGAACGCGCTGCCCAGACGATGCTCGTCGGTGATCCCGGTAAACGCGGTGATCAACACGATTACCATCAATCCGATCAGGCCGACTTCTGCCAAGTGAAACGCCAGGCAACCAATCAGGATCAGCGCCGCCGCCCCTTGCACCAGCAGCGCCGCCGTCTGGCGAGGCGTGCGTTTGGCGTTGTCCTCGGCGGCGTAGTTCGCCAGCACGGCGCGGACGTTGTCCGGCAGCAGCGTGCCGTATCCGAACCAGCGCAGCTTCTCCAGCAGCACGCAAGTGACCAGACCCGCCGCCAGTACCGGCAGCGACACCGGGGCAACTTTCTGGAAGAACTCGCCGAAATGCCAGCCCATCTCATGGCCGATCAACAGATTCTGTGGCTCACCCACCAAGGTGCAAACCCCGCCGAGTGCCGTGCCAACCGCGCCATGCATCAACAGGCTGCGCAGGAATGCGCGGAATTGATTCAAGTCCTCATGGTGTCGCGACGGTAAATGCTGATCGTCGCCGAATTCGCTGTCCTGACGCGGATCGTTGCCCGACGCGACCCGGTGATACACCGAGTAAAAACCGACAGCCGCACTGATGATTACCGCCGTCACGGTCAACGCATCCAGAAATGCCGAAAGAAATGCCGACAAGAAGCAGAACATCAGCGCCAGAATCGCTTTCGAGCGCACGCCCAACAGCAGCCGCGAGAAGAGAAACAGCAGCAGATCCTTCATGAAGTAAATGCCAGCGACCATGAACATCAGCAGCAGGATCACCGGAAAGTTGTGCAGTAACTCATCGTAAAGCGCTTGCGGCGTAGTCATCTTCAGCAGCAACGCTTCAATCAACAGCAGGCCGCCCGGCATCAACGGATAACACTTAAGCGCCATGGCCAGGGTGAAAATGAATTCGATCACCAGCAGCCAACCTGCCGCAACCGGACCGATGGTGAACAGCACCACGGCATTGAGAATGAGAAAACCGACGATGGTCGCCTTGTACCAGCGTGGCGATTGCCCGAGGAAGTTGTGCGCGAACGCCTGGGCGATTGAACCGGACATCGGCTGCTCCTTTTATTTAGAAGCGCGAAAGTTGCCGGATGTTTCAAGGAAGATCAAGGTTTCGGGATGCGATAGGTAGAACGGTCGCGCATTTTAAATGCGGCGCGGGCTCTATATCCAAAGGATCCACGGCGCCCTTACGCCGTGGATCTGTGATGCTTCAACGCTGATGCATGGATCGACGCTTAGATCTTTGATGCAACCACTCGAATTGCCCAGGGCGCCGACAGGCGGCCCGAATCGGACTTACACCGCAAAGTGTGCACATGGTTTACGGCAAGATCCGTTACTGTTGCGCTGAAGATTCCGCGATCATCGACTGCCCAAGAGACGAGATCCTTGTGGTAGTCAACAATCCAGCCCGTCTCGCCAGGGATGCCCGTACCGATAATCGTGACAGCCCTATCAGTTGTGACGCCATGATTCTCGATCTCCTGAAACTGCTCCTGACCGATCACGAACTTGATTTTCAGCGCTAGCGGTTTGATTACTGCAACTTGCCATGAGGCTGATTCAAGCCCGTTGGGTGCTCGTGCTACAAAGCGCTGAATGCCCGTTTGAAGTCCTGTGACATTGGCGCTCCAATGCCCGATCGAGTCAATATTCAGAAGCCGAATCACCGTCCCGTTGCACAATAGCTCCACTACTTGGCCAGGTATGCCTTGGCCGATCAGGTTCAGTTCATCATGAAATGTGCTCTGTCCGTCGGGGACAACCTTTCCGTCAGGCCCGTAGACCACTTCAATTACCGGCGCGCTCTGCACCTCGGAGGCGACGGTGACTGTCCAAGGAGCCGAGACGACCCCGTCGGCATTTCTCGCTATGTACGTATGCTGGCCCGTTTGCACATTGGCCAGTGCCACGATGAAGTCGCCCTGCACGTTAGCAATTACTACGGCAACGGGAAGCCCCGCATCCGATATATGCACATGTTCTCCCGGAAGAGCCGAGCCGCTGATCTGCAGGTTGCCGTCTCTGCTGATGCCACCGTTGGGGATGGATTCGCCTTTACCGTTGGTGACCTCGCGTATCACTGGAACATTGCCTGTCGTGGAGTGAGTCGTAATGGCGGCAGGCGTTAGTGGTGCTGATAATTTCTCTTGATCGGTCATTTTGAAATTCCCTTTTTCAGTCGTACACGCAGCCATTTGCGCGCCTCGATATCTGATGCCTGATCGAAGTATTCGTCTACTGTCAGAAATTACAGGTACGGCTATCTAACCGACAGACGGTGAAAGTGTGCGTGCAGCCGATTTATGGATTCAGATAACGCGCAACCATCGCCCGGTAGTTGCCATCCAGTGAATAGCCGCCTACAACAATGGCCCCGTCCGGTTGCACGGCCAGCGAACTGGCTGCGTCGAGACTTCGCCCCAGTCGCGTGCGCAGCCAGCCGTGGCCTTGTCCGAACGCTGGATCGAGGCTGCCATTGCGCAGATAGCGGGCGACCATGAAGTCGGCCTCAACGCCGCCGATGGTGGCGCCTACGGCAATTATCCGGCCGTTGCTCATCAACTGGGCGGCGTTCCATTGGCATCCGCTGGGGCCGATGTCCAACACCTGTGGCTGGCCATGATGACAGTGCAGGTCCGGTCGACCGTTGGCGTGCAGGACGAACGTCAAACAGCGGATCGGATCGCGGCTGCTGCCGAAACAATAGAGTCTGTCGTCGGATTCAATGATCTGGCTGACCTGAGCGCTATTGCCGTGGGCCTTGAAGGCCATGAAGCCGTCGACGGCGAAGCGCTCATCCAGGCTGCCATCGGGCCGATACACCGCCAGCAGGCCTTGCTGAGGAAAGTCGATGGAGCCTGCGACGACGACGCGCCCATCCTTCTTCAACAGCAGCGTACTCAGCCAGGTATTGAGCAGCAGGTGCCGGACCACGACAAATCCGCGCCCATTGAAAGATTCGTCGAGACGGCCATCGGGATGCAGGCGAATCAGCATCCCGGCGTGATCGGCGAGGCTGAAATGATGGTTGGCGATCAGCAGAATGCGGCCGTCCTGCTGCACCGCAAAGTCACAGGCTTCGACACCTGGCACGCCCGGCGGCAGCCAGTTGTCGCGGGTGCCCATGGAGAGTTCGCCGGGCAGGCGCACGATCTGGATACCGTCATCACCGAAGGTTCGGTCTGGCTGGCCGTTGGCCTCGAACAGGGCGAGGGCGGGCAGGGTGCGATGGGTATCTTCATAATGCAGGCCGGCCAGAAGAATCCTGCCGTCGGCTAACACCTGAACCTTACCGGCCTTGGCTTCGAAGCCCTCGACAAAGCTGTCGATCACGCTGCCCTGAATGCCGAACGACAAATCCGCCGAACCATCAACTAGCAGCCGCGCCAGGCCGAATCGACTTCCCTTGGGCGTACCGACTTTGGCGGCGACCAGAATCCGACCCTGTGCATCGAGCGCGACATGTTGGGTCTGGCTGGACAAACTGCCGGCGAAGTACACCTGCGCAACACCGCCAATGGCGAATGTCGAGTCGAGCGAACCGGGGTTGTTCCATGCAGTAGGCAGCGCATAGGTGCTCAGGGTGGACATGCACGCGTCTCCTTGCGAGTGAGCCGATACCCAGTGATTGGGCGGCTGACTGCACGAGCGAAACATTCAATCCCTGAACCGCGAGAAGTACAACTGCAACAACTAACAGAACGACGGTCGCACTGTGCCAGAACAGTGTCTTGTTGAACCAGTCGCAAGCGAGCCAAGTACTTTGGTTGAAACTGCACTGCAAGTACGTTGCTTATTCGACGATGTATACAACAAGGGCGGATGACTTTAACGTCATCCGCCCTTGTTCGGTTATCAGTGCGGCATCGACCATGATTGCAGCGTGTGGCCGTCTTCGCTCAGCTCGGCGCGGGCCTGCTGCAGCAGTTGTTCAAGTTGCGCCGGGTCAGAATAGGCGCTGCTCGGAATCTGTTTGCGACCGATATGGGAGTTGGTGCGGTCGACGACGGTCAGGCTCAGTTCGCCATTGCCGTCTTGTGGCGCCCAGGCCACGCACTGAAAAGGCTTGAAGGCGTGGTTGGCAATCAAAAGAGCTTCGTTGATACGCAGCGGGGCAGTCATGGGGTCTTCTCTCTATTAGCGCCCAATCAAGTGATGTGCCGGCGGTTGGGCTTACCGTGCGGCGGGTTACTTGTACTGATGCACGCAACCGGGGGGTGGGTCACAAATCAAACAAAGAAATTTTCGACATGAGTCAGCACAAGTCAGGGCAAATCAAATAGTCGATAGCTAACTAACAACCAACTTTCTTATAACTCTTTTAATAACCCCCCTATAAGCAATCGATACAAGCACCCGTCAAAATCTTGCTAGTGTTACAACCGGGTCTGCCAAATGACTGTTTTTACAATCATTTCCAATGTTTGGCGCCAAGGAACAGTCATGAGCGAAGCGCCTGCGTCGAGACGTTTACTGGTGGTCGATCCCTGCGACGACTGCTATCGCCTGTTGCCCGGATTGCGCGCCGTAGGCTGGGATGTCGACAGTTGTAATCTGGAGAATGCCAGCGCGCGAGCCTGCGACGTCGGCCTGCTGCGCTTGCAACCGTTTCACCTTGAACGCCCTGAAGCGGTCAAGGAGCTGATCAGCCGCAGCGGCACCGAATGGATCGCCGTGCTCAATCAGGAAGTCCTGCGTTTGCAGAACGTCGGCGACTTCGTCTGCGAATGGTTTTTCGATTTCCACACCTTGCCCTTCGATGTCTCACGCGTCCAGGTCACCCTGGGCCGCGCGTTCGGCATGGCGCGCCTGCGCGGGCAGGGTACGATTCATGTCGATCAGCCGGAGCACGAATTGCTCGGCGACAGCAAGCCGATCCGCGAACTGCGCAAACTGCTGAGCAAACTGGCCCCCACCGAATCGCCGGTTTTGATTCGCGGCGAAAGCGGCACCGGCAAGGAACTGGTTGCGCGCACCCTGCACCGGCAGTCCCAGCGCCACAACAAACCGTTCGTAGCCATCAACTGCGGCGCGATTCCTGAGCATCTGATTCAGTCCGAACTGTTTGGCCACGAGAAAGGTGCGTTCACCGGCGCCCACCAGCGCAAGGTCGGACGCATCGAAGCGGCCAATGGCGGCACGTTGTTCCTCGACGAAATCGGCGACCTGCCGCTGGAATTGCAGGCCAATCTGCTGCGCTTTCTGCAGGAAAAGCACATTGAACGGGTAGGGGGCAGTCAGCCGATCCCGGTGGACGTGCGAGTGCTCGCGGCGACCCACGTGGACCTGGAAGCAGCGATCGAGAAGAAACGCTTTCGTGAAGACCTTTATTACCGGCTCAACGTCCTGCAAGTGGTGACCGCACCACTACGTGAACGCCATGGCGATCTGTCGATGCTGGCCAACCACTTTTCGCACTTCTACAGCCATGAAACCGGGCGCCGGCCAAGAAGCTTCAGCGAAGATGCGTTGATAGCCATGGGCAAGCACGACTGGCCAGGGAATGTGCGCGAGCTGGCCAACCGGGTAAGGCGTGGGTTGGTGTTGGCTGAGGGGCGGCAGATCGAGGCGCGGGATCTGGGCTTGATCAGCCAGCATTCGATTGCCACGCCGATGGGCACGCTGGAGGATTACAAGACCCGGGCGGAACGGCAGGCGTTGTGTGATGTGTTGAATCGGCACAGTGATAATTTGAGTGTGGCCGCGAAAGTCCTCGGAGTTTCGCGGCCTACTTTTTATCGGTTGTTGCATAAGCATCAGATTCGTTAGTTGGCTGAAGATCAAAAGATCGCAGCCTTCGGCGGCTCCTACAGGGATTACGCAATCCGTATGTAAGAGCTGCCGAAGGCTGCGATCTTTTGCTTTTAGAAGTAATACGGGAATTTCAGGCTGAACGAAAAGTCCGGCGCATCATCGGTCATGCCGATCGACAAGTTCGGCACGATCGTCAGGTTGTCGGTGGCCGCGATGGTCATGCCGACGTTGAAGTAGCCGGCATTGGCATCACTGGACACCACCGATTCCCAATCGCCGCCGTCCTGTTTCAGCTTGCTCTTGCGCTGCACCAGGTCGGAGACCGAGAACGACATACTCATCTTCTCGTTGAGCGCGAAGGCGATGCCGGCGCCGATCTGGAAGCTGTCGCCGATGCGCACTTTGCCTGGGGTTTTCTGGTTGACGGTGGAGCTGATGTCGTCGAACGACTCCTCGAGGTTGTGGGTGTAGGAGAGGCTGCCGAACAGCACCGCCGGGTCGAACGTCTTGACCAGCGAGATGCCCGGGGTGATCGACCAGACGCCGTTGCCGGTGGGCAGAGTGTCGGGCACGAACAGGTTGGAGTTGGCGTCGGTCTGGCGCAGTTTGATGCCGAACGGGTCTTTGCCGGTCGGCGCCTTGACGCGCAAGGTGACGACGGCGTCCGGGGTGTTGACCGACTCGTCGAGGAACTTGTAGGCGATACCGAAGTTGACGTCGCCAATGGTTGGATCCTTGGTCACGGTTTCTTCGGTGGTCACACCTGCAGCGCCCTGATTGCCGCCGCCGGATTGATACGTCGACTCGCGATACACCACCGGCACGTTCAGGTCGAACTGCCAGCGATTGTCGAAGTTGTAGCGACCGGTGAGGTCGAGGGTCCAGGTGTCGGCCTTGATCCGGTCGAGGTTGATGTTGCCCAGGAAGATCGAATCCAGCGCAAGGAACCCGTTCAGGATCAACTGGCGGGTGTCATAGCGCGAATAGGTGACACCGGTTTCGAAACTGAACTTGCCGCCACCGAAAAAGCCGCTGGCTTCGTCATACAGGTTGGAAACGCTCTGCGCCGGTTGCGAATCATCGGCCAGCGATTGACCGTAGGAAGCGCCACTGCCCCCGGCGGCGCCTCCCGATGCAGCGGCCGCACCGGTGCCTGTGGCGGCTCCGGTAGCGACGCGATTGCCTTTCATGTCGGACGGCGATTTGGCCAGCCGTTTTGGCGGTGGGGCGGCGGGTGTCTCTTCTACCTGGCGGACCCGTTGTTCAAGTACCGCCAGCGCTTGTTGTTGTTGTTCGTATCGTTGTTTCAGTTCCAGAAGTTCCCGTTTCAGGGCTTCTACATCGGCGTCGGGTGCTGCTTGCAGCATTGCCGCCGGGAGAAGGGTACTCAAACACACTGCAGCACGCAGTGATACTGATCGATACATGAATAAGCCGTCCCTTTTAGCCCAATGATCGAGACTCAGCGTAGTTCAATATCCGATATTGCGTAGGGCCCCGAGTTGAGTCAGGTTGCAGTCCAGTGCACCGGCGCTTCTGCCGTTATTGTTAAGTACGACGTTGAGCTGCGTAAGGTTGTTGACCACGTTGGCACTGCCCAGCAAACGGGTGTTCTGCAGCAGCCCGCCCTGGGCGACCTGTTGCAGCGCGGTGCCTTGATTACCGCTGGCCTGAATAGCCATTTGCACGCCACCGCCATTGGCCGAAACCGCGACGCTGCCGGCACCGTTGCTGCCGGTGATGGTCTGCCCGGCAATAAGAGCCTGGCCTTGCGACGGTACCAGTGCCGGCGCCTGACCGGCTTCGCTGACGTTGATCGCGACGTTGTTGTTGGCGGTGTTGCCATCGCCGGCGGCGCGCACGCTTTGCGTCACGCCCTGGCTGCTGTTGAGGCCGGCGCCACCGATGACAGTGCCGGTACCCAATGTGGGCGTACTGCCGTTGCCGGACTCCTTGATGGTCGAGACATAGAATTCCGGTTTGACCGTTGCAGCCTGGATCTGCATCGAAGTCGCAGCCCCGATCAAATCGCCGCTGGCGTTGCGCCAGGTACTGCTCATGACAATGCCGAAGCTGATGATCCGCCCCGGCATGACGTAACGACCGCGCAGCTCGGCGAGCTCCTGGTCCTTGATTTCGATGGGTTTGAATCCGGCATGGGCTAAACCTGACGCACTCGCTGCCAGGCAGGCGGCGGCCAGCCAGTATGAGCTTTTCATCTGCTGCTCCCGGGACATCCAGTCCCATTCTCTAACTCGGCGATTAAAAGAAGTCGCTCTGAATGAACCCGAAATCCATCAATTCCGCATCTTTGACCGGGTTGAAACTGTCCAGCGAGTTCTTCGCCGTCAGCGGCACGGGAGGGCTGCGCAAGGCGTTGGCCTTGTCGTAACCGGGGCCGACGATGGCAAAGACGATGCCGTTCCAACCTTTGACAAAGTCGTCGTGCTTGTAGCGCTTGTGGCCGAGAACCGGGTCACCGATGTAGACCCAATCCTTGTCCGAACGCTGCAGGACGACGAAATGCTTGTAGCCGCGAATGTCCATCAGGACCACCACCGGAATGGTCACCGCTTCGAGTTTCTCGGGCGGGATCCGGTAGCCACGGGCGCGCATGCCGATGCTTTCTACGTAGCGCTTCATGTCGAGCATGGAGAAACCCTGGGTTCGCACCAGGTCCTGATCAGCGTTGACCAGCATGCCTTTGATGATGTGCTCCTCATCGACGTCGAGCCAATAGGCCTGGCGCAGAACCGTTGCCAGTGCAGCAGCGCCGCAGCTGAAATCGGTTTTCTGTTCGACGATGTCGGCAAACTTGCGCTCACGAATGCTTTGCACGTCCTTGTAGACCAGCACGCCACCCGGCAGGGCAGCGACCGGCATCTGCGCCGCCTGAGTCAGGCCACACAGACAAAGCAGAGCGAGGAGGGCAGGAGTCCGCATGATCGAATACGCCTTGTGGAACCTGGGAAAAAAGCCCCGTTGCCGGGGCTTTCGTTTCGATCGCGATTACATGCAGGCTTTGCAACCTGCGGCGATGGACAGCGAGTTGCTTTGTTGGTTGCCCACACCCGCCGAGACGTTGGCTCCGCCGTTGCCGGAGAAGTTGTTCATCGAGTTGGTCATGTTGGCGTTGTTGACGACTGGGGTTTTCCAGCCATCTTTGGTCAGCACTTGTTGGGTGGTGACGCCAGCGAGGCCAAAGCTGCCCACGGCTTCGAACTTGGCTTTCTGATCATCGTTGCCGCCGTGGCCGCCGCCACGGTTACCCCAACCGCCATGGTTGTCGTCTTCGATGGTCGCGGTGCCTTTGGCTTTGAATACGCCAGCGGCTGCGTAAGTACCGGTAAGGGTGTCGGTTTTGTAAGCCTGCACGCCTTTGTTTTCCACGACCAGGCCAGTCGAGGACTGGTTGGCAGAGGCAGCAGCCTGCGCTACACGACCACCGGAAACGGCGATGGCGAGGTTGTTTTTCTGTTGGTTGAAGTTGCCGGCGGTCACGTTGATGCCGATGTTGCCGGAACCATTGTTACCTGCATTGTTGAGCGTGGCGTTGTTGAAGGTGGACGAGTTTTTCACGTAGTTGTTGTTGTTCACCTGAGTCGCGCTCGAGGCGGCAACAGCATTACCGAAGATGAAGCTTTCGTCAGCGGTGGCCAGTGCAGCAGCGTTGTCCTGCTGGTTGGCGTCGCCGGCGGCCACGTTGGCACCCATGTTGCCGTTGGAGCCGTTGAGCGAGTCGCTGGCATTGGCATTGTTCAGGGTGCCCTGGTTTTTCACCACGTTGCCGTCGCTGTTTTGTGCGTCAAGTACAGCGGCGCCGGCGCCTGCGGTGATCTGCAGCAGTTGTTCAAGATTCGGACCTTGTGGCTGGCCGTGACCATTGCCGTGCCCGTTACCATGACCGTTATCGTCACCACGGCCGCCGGCCTGTGCTGCCATTGCCATCACTGCTGCGAGTGCGAAAACCAGTGGTTTGAGAGCCATTGTAGGTTTCATGGTGTTTCTCCGTCGTGCTTATTAGTTGGTTAAGTGTTGGGACTTTTCTAATTGCACTGCTTTTTGTTTGGGTCAGTCTGCGACCCGGATGCTCAGGGTGTTAGCCATTCGGTTCCCCACCCCGGCACTCTGGTTCACCTGGATTACCCCGCGGCTGCCGGTGAAGGCCTGATCACTGGTCGTGACCTGGCGACTGCCGATTGAGGTACCAGTTGCTCCTGAGCTCGGTACAAACGCCACGTTCTGTTGTGAAAGGGCGCTGTCGTCAACGCTTTGCGGGCCGGCACTGATGCTGACGCGCGTCACGTTGGCCATTTGGTTGTTGGCACCGGCGCCCTGGTTCACACCGAGGATGCCGTTGCCATTGCTGAAAGAATTGCCGCCGATATTGGCGCTCGCGTCGATGGCGCGGCTGGCGGGCGTGTCGATGGTCTGCCTGACGTTGGTGGTGGCATGGGCTTCGGTGCCGATGGCAATCGCCTTGGTGTTGGCCTGTTGCATCTGGTCACCGGCGGCCTGGTTGACGTTGAAGTTGCCGCGATACTGCGCACCGGAATCCTGAATATTGGCCTTGTTGACTGAAGCCGAATCGGCCATGGCGCTGGTGCAGCCGAGCAGGGCGAGAAGCAGCAGGGTGCGATTCATGTCATTGGCCTCCGGCCATGCGAGTCAGAGGCGCCAGGCCGGTGCTCATCGCCCGGTTGACAGTGTTGGAGATCGACGCCCCGGAGCCGCCGCCGCTGCCCGTGCGCATGCCAGGCAGGCCGTTCTGGTTGGTCAGGGTGTTCATGCCGGGCAGGTTGGAACTGGGCGTGGTCATGTTGCCGCGAATCGATGAGCCGCTGGCGACGCTGGCGAAATCACCGTCAGTGAGTTCGGTGCTGCTGAGGGTCTGGTTGATCCGCGCCGAAGGGTTGGCGTTGACCGTGGTTGGATAGGGATCTTTGCCGCCGTTGCGCCCGATCGGGATTGGCTGAACGTCGCGGTTGAGGACGATCACTCCATTGCCTTCGGCCTGGGCACTGACACTGATCAATGCGCTGGCGGCTGATCCGATCAGCAGGAGGCAGGTCAGGCTTTTATTGAAATTCCCCACGGCTGCAATTCCTTCTTCAGTGGGCTGGGTTTCAGCGTTGTGAAGGAGAGAGCGAAAGCTGTGCCGGTTTTGGGATGTCTTGTTATTTCAATGGCTTGGCGGCTTTGGAAGTTATGGTGTCGCGGCCACTGTTTCACCGCTGAAACACAGGAAGGAGCGCTTGGCCGGCGATTGGCACCGGAAAGCTCTGGCACAAGGGTTTGCGCCGATGTGTTTCATCAGCGTAACAGGTCGCATGACGGAGTGATGAACAGCGTTTGGACGGGGCTTTGCGCGATCAGGAGTGTTTCAAAAACGGACAGATTTGCTCGAATGCCGCCGTGGCGGCTCAGCGGGACAGCAAATGCTCGACCGCCGCATAGGCTTGGGCTTGGCGTTCGACCCAGTTGCCTTCAATAACTTGCAGCGGCTGTTGATGCTGAGTCAACCAGTCACGAGTGGCTTCGTAGAACGCCATGCGATCCTTGATATCCGGTTGGCAGCGCTGGCCGTCTTCGGTCCAATCGATCTGTTGCGGCGACAGCAGCAGGTGCAGGTCGTAATGGCGCGCGAGCAATTCGGCTTCAAGCCAGTCCGGGCAATCGCCGAACAGGGTCTGACTCCAGAGGATGTTGCTCAGCAGGTGAGTGTCGAGGATCAGCAGTGAGGGTTGCTTCGCTCGCGCCTGATCTTCCCATTGCAACTGGCCTCGGGCGATTTCAGGGATGTCCGCGAGGCAAGTGTCGCGTGGGTTTTCTTCGATAAACCGACGCACATATTCATCAACGCGCACACCGCCGAAACGCTGCTCCAGGCCTGCCGCGAGCCAGCTCTTGCCGGTGGATTCCGGGCCGGTGAGAACAACGACTTTCATGTGCGCAACGCCGGATCAGCGCGCCATTCACGCCAGCCTTGCACCGCGAGCAGGGTAAACAGCCCATAGAGGCCTGCGGTCAGGTACAGACCTTTATAGATGAACAGGCCTACAAAAATGACATCGAGGACAAACCACAGCGCCCAGCATTGCAGGCGTTTTTGCGCCATCCACAGTTGCGCCACCAGACTGAAACCGGTGAGCGCCGCATCGAGCCACGGCTGTGCGGCGTCGGTCCAGTGCGCCATCGCTGCGCCCAGCAGCAGGCTGCCGATGGCCCCGACGCCGAGGCCGCGCAGAATTGAGCACGTGTCGAGGCGGGTGACTTGGCGCCCGTCATGCATCGTCCCGGCGCGGGTCCACTGCCACCAGCCGTAGATTTGCAGCGCGGCGTAGACCACTTGCAGCAACATGTCCGAATACAGCTTCACCTCAAAGAAGATCCAACTGTAGAGCAACACCATGACCAGCCCGATCGGCCAGCACCACGGATTCTGTTTGACCGTCAGCCACACGGCGATGACACCGAGGGCAGCGGCGAACAGTTCAAGCCCGGACATGAAGATTCCTTTGGGGGAATGAAGAAGGGGGCGGATTGTACTGCATTCACCCAAACACTGAAGAACCCTGCTGGAGCGAGCCCGCTCGCGAAAGGGCCCGTCCAGTCGACATCTTCTCCGCGTGACCCGCCGCCTTCGTGAGCAAGCCCACTCCCACAGGGTTTGATGTTGTCCGCAGATTCCCGACAACCCCACCAATCTCATGTGGGAGCGGGCTTGCTCGCGAAGGCATTAAGTCAGACACAGAAAATTCGCGTGACCTGCCGCTTTCGTGAGCAAGCCCACTCCCACAGGATTTGATGTTGTCCCCAATTCCCAACAACCACACCAATCTGATGTGGGAGCGGGCTTGCTCGCGAAGGCATTAAGTCAGACACAGAAAATTCGCCTGACCCGCCGCCTTCGTGAGCAAGCCCACTTCCACAGGATTTGTGGTTGTCCGCAAATTCCCGACAACCCCAACAATCTGATGTGGGAGCGGGCTTGCTCGCGAAGGCGGTGTGTCAGACGCATAAAATTCGCCTGACCCGCCGCCTTCGTGGGCAAGCCCACTCCCACAGGGGTTAAGGATATGCGCAGATTCCAGACTACCCCACAGGTTTTGAGTCAGACCCGGAACTGCCGAAGCAACCCGTTCAGTTGTTCGCTCAGTTGCCCAAGGCGCAGACTGGCTGCACTGGATTGTTCCGCCGCCAACGCCGTGCTGTGCGACAGCCCGGCCGCCTGGGTGACGTTCTGGTTGATGTCCTCAACCACATGCGCCTGTTGCAACGTGGCGCTGGCGATCGAAGCATTCAGGCCGTTGAGATTACGCAACGCCTGGCCAATCGCATTGAGGCTCGCCCCGGCCAGTCCCGCCTGTTCAATGGTCAATTGCGAAGCCTTGCTGCTGTCGCCAATCACCTTCACCGCAGCTTCGGAGTGGTTCTGCAAACGCTCGATCATCGACTGAATCTCCGCCGTCGATTTCTGCGTGCGCTGCGCCAACAATCGGACCTCATCGGCGACCACGGCAAACCCGCGACCTTGTTCACCAGCACGCGCCGCTTCAATCGCCGCATTAAGCGCCAACAGGTTGGTCTGTTCGGCAATCGAGCGAATCACCTCCAACACGCTGCCAATCTGCGTGCTTTCGGCCGCCAGCGTGCGGATCACTTCCACCGCCTGATCGATCGTGCCGGATAGCTTGTCGATCTGCTGCAGGCTGCCGTCGATGTTGATCTGCCCCTGCTGCGCCTGCGCTTCCGCGTCGCGCATTTCTGCGGCGGCATGTTCTGCGTTTTTCGCCACGTCCTGCACGCCGTAGGTGACTTCGTTGATCGCCGTGGCCACCAGTTCCATTTGCTGCGATTGCTGCTGACTGCGCTGCTGTGCCTGCGAGGCATCGTTACCCAGCTCGCTGGATGACTGGCCCAGGGCGCTGGCCGAGATCTGCAAATCTCCAATCACTCGGCGCAATTTGGCAGTGAAGGCATTGAAGTGATGGGCAAGCTCGGTGACTTCATCCTTGCCATGGGTATCGAGGCTGCGGGTCAGGTCGCTTTCGCCGCTGGCGATGTTGGCCATGGCATTCACGGTTTCCTGCAACGGACGAACGATGCTGCGCGCGATCAGAATCACCAGCAGCGCCATGATCAGCGCAATCGCCAGACCGATTGCCGAGGCCTTGATCATCTGCCCCTGGAACTCGGCCTGCACATCGTCGACGTACACACCGGAACCGATCACCCAGCCCCAGGGTTCAAACAGCTTCACGTACGAAGTCTTCGCCACCGGATCAGTCGCTCCCGGTTTCGGCCAGCGATAATTGACCATGCCCGCGCCTTTGGCCTTGGCGATGGCGACCATCTCGTTGAACACCGCAAAACCGTCCGGGTCGCGGATCGCCGAGAGGTTCTGGCCTTCGAGTTTGGGGTTGGTCGGGTGCATGACCATCACGGGCGTGAGGTCGTTTATCCAGAAGTAGTCGCTCTGGTCATAGCGCAGGCCACGGATCGCCGTCAGTGCCTGCTTTTGCGCCGCGTCCCTGGTCAGGGTGCCAGCGGTCTCCAGACCCTGGTAATACGTGAGCAGGCCGCTGGCGGTCTGCACCACGTGCTGGGTTTTCTGCGCCTTGGCGTGGTAGAGGTCGTCGTGGATCTGCTTGAGCATCAGCACGCCCAAGGTCAGCAACATGACCACCGCCACGATCAAGATGAGCCACAAGCGTCGGCTGATCGACACACTGCGCAAGCTGTTCATAACGCTGTCACTCCGGGATTCTTGTTCTTGTAATAAATGATCGCCAGCATCCGGCCACAGCTGAGTGTCCGGGACCGCGCGATTCAAGCCTTCCAACGCGCAGAGCGCTATTGAGGCTTGTCTGTTAGGATTTCGGCCCCGCGCGCAAAAACCTGAATCCGGTTTTGACATTTCACGGAATTTTTACCGTTTCGTGTGGATCCTGTGCGCGCAATCGCTACAGCTTTTACCGGCTACGCTGGACGCAGTGAACGAAAAAATACTATCGGGGCATGCCTTGCGCATCGCTCTCTGGGGGATTGATGGATCTTTGGACCGCCTTGCAGGCACTGATTCTAGGAGTTGTAGAGGGGCTGACGGAGTTTTTGCCCATTTCGAGTACCGGACACCAGATCATCGTCGCCGACTTGCTGAACTTCGGCGGCGAACGGGCCATGGCGTTCAACATCATTATTCAGCTCGGCGCGATTCTCGCGGTGGTCTGGGAGTTTCGCCGCAAGATCCTCGACGTGGTGATCGGCTTGCCGACCCAGCCAAGCGCACGGCGTTTCACCGCCAATCTGCTGATCGCCTTCCTGCCGGCGGTGGTGCTGGGTGTGATCTTCGCCGATCTGATTCACGAATACCTGTTCAACCCGATCAACGTGGCGGCAGCGCTGGTGGTTGGCGGGGTCATCATGTTGTGGGCCGAACAGCGCCAGCATGAAGTCCACGCCGAAACCGTTGACGAGATCCGCTGGACCGATGCGCTGAAAATCGGTTTCGCGCAATGCCTGGCTATGATTCCCGGCACTTCGCGCTCCGGCTCGACGATCATTGGCGGCTTGCTGTTCGGCCTGTCGCGCAAGACTGCAACCGAGTTTTCATTCTTTCTCGCCATGCCGACCATGGTGGGTGCGGCGGTGTATTCGGGCTACAAATACCGTGATCTGTTTGTGCCAGCGGATTTCCCGGTATTCGCGATTGGTTTCGTCACCGCGTTTGTCTTCGCCATGATCGCTGTGCGCGGTTTGCTGAAGTTCATCGGCAACCACAGCTACGCAGCGTTTGCCTGGTACCGAATAGCGTTCGGCCTGTTCATTCTGGCGACCTGGCAGTTCGGCTGGGTGGACTGGTCGGCGGCCAAGCCATGAACGATTCGCGCGCGCAGCGCCCGCAAGGACGAGCTTCTGGCGGGCGCCTTCAGCATGTGAAGTTGAAGCTTGTGGTGCTGTTGATCGTCTGCGCGCTGCCGCTGTTCGGCTCACTGTCGATGTGGCTCAGCGGCATCTCGCGGGTGCCTCTGGCGGCGTACGGGATTGTCAGTGTGCTGGCGTTTTTTCTGTATTGGGCCGACAAGCGCAAGGCCCGCGCCGATGCCTGGCGCACCCCGGAAAACATCCTGCATGCGGTAGAACTGGCGGGCGGCTGGCCCGGTGCGTTGATCGCGCAGCAAGTGTTTCGGCACAAGACCCGCAAGGTGTCGTTTCAGATTCTGTTCTGGGTGATCGTGCTGCTGCATCAGGTGTTCTGGATTGACCAGATTTTTCTCGGATCGAACTTGCTGTCGCTGATCTAAAGTCCACCGAAAATCCCCTGTGGGAGCGAGCCTGCTAGCGAAAGCAATCTCATCCTCGCTGATGAGACGCCTGACAAACCGCCTTCGCGAGCAGGCTCGCTCCCACAGGATTTGCGTGCTTACAAACGCAGGCCGATTTGGGTTTTCTTTGGCAACTTGCTCACCACCAGTTGATGTGATCGCTGCAACAGCCCCTGCAATTCCTCGGCACTCAGCGGGTAGGGCGGGTGCATGATGATCCACTGCGCGCGCGCCAGATACGGCGCCGGATGAATCCCCGGGCGGTCGCAATGGCCGAGAAACAGATCCTTGTCGACCTTGAACGCCAGCGAATCGCCGCGTAATCCCTGCAAGGCGAACATCTTGTTGCCGGCAATCGAGAACACCCGCACGCCGCCCCATTTGTAATCTTCCCGCGCGCCCGGCAGAGCCAGACAAAATGCGCCAACCTCGGCTTCGCTCATCTTTCCCTGTTTCATAACAACCGCTCCCCGCAGGCATCGAACGATTCGACCAGATGATCGATCCATGCACGCACCGCCGGCATCACCCCGCGCCGGTGCGGATACACCGCTTGCAACCAGCCGCCGGGCAATGACCATTCCGGCAGCACCTGCACCAGCGTGCCGTTACGCAGTTCGGTCTCGCAGAACATCATCGGCAGCACGGTGAAACCCTGACCGGCGAGCACGCAGGCCTTGCGCACGACAAAGTCATCGATGCCCAGCCGCGCTTCCATGCTCAGATCGACACTCTTGCCCTGCTGGTCGAGCAGACGCACATGGACCATGCGATCAGCTTCCAGCGCGCCGAGCACCGGCAGGTTCTTGAGGTCCTGCGGATGATTGATGGTCTTGCCTTGCATGAAATCCGGGCTGGCGATTACCACCGCCTGGGCCTGACGCAAACGTCGAGTGACCAGCAACGGATCTTCATCGCCGTGATCGCGCACCCGCAAGGCGACATCGATGCCTTCAGTGACCAGATCCACACGGCGATTGAGCAGCACGACCTCCAGTTGCACCTGCGGAAATTTGCCAAGAAAGTCGCTGATCACCGTCGGCAGCATTTCATGGGCGAGTCCGGTCGGACACGACACCCGCAAGCGCCCGCGTGGTTCGCTGGACATGCTCGCCACGGCTTCGTCAGCCATTTCCGCTTCCAGCAACATCGCCTGACAGTGGCGCAAATAGCGCTCGCCGACAGCGGTGAGATTCAGTTGGCGGGTGGTGCGTTGCAGCAGACGCGCGCCGAGACGTTCTTCCAGCTCGGCAATCCGCCTCGAAAGCCGTGACTTGGGAATTCCGAGCAATCGCCCGGCGGCGGCAAAACCGCCGGCTTCGACCACTTTGGCGAAATAGTAAAGATCGTTAAGGTCCTGCATGCGCGTTTCCAGTCGTTCTATCAATGGGACGAACTATCGCATTGCCGGCGACTAATCAGCTATTGGTTTGTTGCGTAGGATTGTCTCCATTCCGTCGCCACCGGCGATTCTTTCAGGAGAACCCACATGAAACTGTTGCACATCGATTCGAGCATTCTGGGCGACAACTCTGCTTCCCGTCAGTTGAGCCGTCAGGTCGCCGACGCCTGGCAAGCCGCCGAGCCGAGCGCCGTGGTCACTTATCGCGATCTGGCTGCCGATGCCATCAGCCATTTCTCGTCGACCACGCTGGTCGCCGCTGGCACCACCGCCGAACTGCGCGACGCTGCGCAACAGCACGAAGCCGAGCTGAGTGCCTCGACTCTGGCCGAATTCATCGCTGCCGACGCTGTAGTGATTGCCGCGCCGATGTACAACTTCACTGTGCCAACCCAATTGAAAGCGTGGATCGACCGTATTGCCGTCGCCGGCCAGACTTTCCGCTACACCGAAGCCGGCCCTGAAGGCCTGTGCGGTGGCAAGAAAGTGGTCATCGTGTCGACCTCCGGCGGCATCCACGCCGGTCAGGCCAGCGGCATCGCGCACGAGGAATATCTGAAGCTGGTGCTGGGCTTCCTCGGCATCACCGACATCGAAATCGTTCGCGCTGAAGGTCTGGCCTATGGCGAAGAAGTGCGCAACAACGCCATGAGCGCTGCTCAAGCGAAGATCAGCGAGCAACTGTTTGCAGCCGCGTAAGGCTTGCGTAAAGAACAGCTGATGTTCAGGTAATCCGCAAAAAACTCTGTATTCTGGTTCCGCAAGGGCCGAATACGGAGTTTTTTGTTTCCAGCTGTTACATAATCTGGCCCGGGTTATGCAGTTCCAACACATCCGATGATGTGGTCCAACAGGGTGGGGCATTCATGAGGCATCTTTGTGCAATGTTGCTGATTTGCCTGCTGGGCAGCCTGAATTCAGTGCAGGCCGCGCCGGGGCGGCACCCTGTCTGGAGCGTCGGTTATCACGAGATGACCTTTCTCGACCCGCTCGATCTGCAACCGATGCGCGCTATCGCCTTTTACCCGTCCAGTGACCGCGAGCACATGAGTTTGCTTGAGGGTTACTCGGTCGAGGCCGGAGAAGACACTAAAGTCGCCATCGGCCGCTTTCCGATGTTGATGCTCTCCCACGGCAACACCGGCACGCCGCTGGCCTTGCATGATCTGGCCACATCGCTGGCGCGCAAGGGTTTCGTAGTGGTGGCGGTGATTCATCCCGGCGACAACTGGCGGGACCACAGCCGTCTCGGCACGTTGAGCAATCTATATGGGCGACCAATTCAGATTTCCCAAGCGATCACCGCGACGCTCGGCGACAGCATGCTGGCGCCGTTCGTCAATGCTGATCAGGTCGGGGTCATTGGCTATTCGGCTGGTGGCGAGACCGCATTGATTCTTTCCGGGGCGCAACCGGATCTTGATCGTCTACGGCGCTATTGCCAGGAACGCCCGGACGATCACGACGCCTGCAACACCCAGGGTGAGCTGATTGTCGATCGCGAAGATTTGCAACCGGTGGCCGATCCAAGGGTTCACGCGTTACTGCTGATGGCGCCGCTGAGCCTGAAATTCGGCCGTCATACCCTCGCTGACGTGCACGTACCGGTGCTGCTCTACAGCGGCGACGGCGACAAACTGGTGGCCTTTGATAAAAACGCTGCCGCCCTCGCGCGCAAGCTGCCCACCGCGCCGGACTTCAAACTGCTGGCCGGGGCAGGGCACTTCGTGTTTCTGGCGCCATGCAATGAAGAGCAGATTCGCGCCATGCCGGCGTTGTGCACCGATGCTGATGGAGTCGATCGCGAGGATATTCACCGCAACCTGATTTCCGAAGCGGGACGGTTTTTTGCCCATGCGCTGGGCAAATCGACGCGAGCAGGGATGCAGACTGCGGATCAGTAAGCCCGTCCTCAACACTTGATCAATGCCGAGAGCGGGCTTGCTGTTGCCTCGATCAGGACAGCGGTGGCGTGCGCGGTGGGATCTGGCGTTTGCTGCCGGTGGATTCGAAGGCGGCGGCGTAGCGCAGCAGGTTTGAATCGTCGTAGGCGCGGCCGGCGAAAGTCAGGCCAACCGGCATGCCGATGTCGGCCATGACGCCCATCGGCACGGTGACCGTTGGTACGCCGAGGTGGCGGATCGCGAGGTTGCCGTTGGCCACCCAGACGCCATTGCTCCAGGCGATGTCCGCCGAGGCTGGATTGACATCGGCGTCCGCCGGGCCAACGTCGGCAACAGTCGGAAATAGAACAGCGTCGAGGCCGAGTTTTTCCATCCAGTCTTCGAGGTCGATGCGCCGGGTCTGCTCCAGACCGCGCAAGCCATCAGGCACGGTAGGGATTTCATTCCACGGCGTGATGCCGCGTTCGGCCATGCGCACGTACTCGTCCATGCCAGCGGCCAGGTCGCCTTCGCGGTTGGGCAGGGTGCCGGGGTCGTGGGGGAAGATTTTCGGCCCGTCAACGTCGACCAGACGATTTAGTTTCGGGTCGCCGTTGGCTTGCAGGAAATCGTCAAACGCCCAGGCCGTCAGGTCCCACAGTTCATGATGCAGAAATTCTTTCGACACCAGCCCACGAGTGAACACGGTTGGCGCGCCAGGGCGGTCGCCTTCGCAGTTGGAGACCAGCGGAAAGTCGGTTTCGATGACTTCGGCGCCAGCGGCTTCCAGGGCCTGACGCGCCTGTTTCCACAAGTCGATCACTGACGCGCGGGTAGTGATGCGCTGGCCAGTCGGACCGCCAATGCCGGGGGCTTCGCTGGTGCCGGCGTCCGGGTCGGCATTGATGTACATGCGCGGGATGGCGAAGCGTTTGCCGGCCAGGGCTTTGGCATCTGCGGCCAGTTCGCTGTACGCAGCCGGGCGCACTTCGCTGACGCGCGGGATCGGCACCCACGGTTGCAGACGCCACAGGTCGCCACGGGTGTCGGAGTCTTCGGCGACAACTACGTCGAGTACCTCGAGCAGGTCAGCCATGGTTCGCGCGAACGGCACGACGACGTCCATGGTTGGGGTCAACGGCCAGTTGCCGCGCACCGAAATGACCCCGCGCGACGGGGTGTAGGCGCACAGGCCGTTGTTTGACGCCGGGCCACGACCGCTGGACCAGGTTTCCTCAGCCAGACCGAACGCGGCGAAACTCGCAGCGGTGGCGGTCCCGGCACCATTGGAAGAGCCGGAGGCGAACGGCGCGGTGAGGTAAGCAGCGTTGTACGGGCTCTCCGCGCGGCCATAAACGCCACGCTGCATACCGCCATTGGCCATCGGCGGCATGTTGGTCTTGCCCAGACAGATCGCGCCGGCCGCGCGCAGGCGCTCGATGGTGAAAGCGTCGCGATGAGCAACCAGATCGGCGAACGCCGGACTGCCGGAGGCGGCGGTCAGGCCCTTGACCAGATAACTGTCTTTGGCGGTATAGGGAATGCCATCGAGCGGGCCAAGGGTTTGACCTTTGGCACGGCGGGCGTCGGAGGCACGGGCTTCGTTCAGCGCTTCAGGATTGCGCACGACGACGGCGTTGAGGGCTGTCGGCGTATCGGCGCCATCGTAGGCATCGATGCGCGCCAGATAGGCCTGCACCAACTCCACAGCAGTGGTCTGGCCGGATTCGAGGGCGGCGCGCAATTGCGCGATGGAGACTTCGGTGACTTCGATCATTGGGTCACCTGTAGAGCGCGGGTGTTCTGGGCAGAAGTATTCATAGCGGTTCTCGTTGCACGGCTTTAAGCGACAAGGTCAAGACTGGCGCCTATTTAACACCAAGCGGCGGGCGGAGTAATCGGTGGGGTGATGGTTTTGTTGGTAGATGGCCTGAGCATTCGTCCTGCCTGACCTTGCGCTTTCGCGAGCAGGCTCGCTCCCGCACTGGATTTGTGGGCGGGTTGAGATTGAGGATTAACGCAAAGCCCTGTGGGAGCGAGCCTGCTCGCGAAGGCGCCGGCAGATGCAAAGGGTCACGGCTTTGAAATACGTCTTTCGCGAGCAGGCTCGCTCCCACATCGTCTGGTTAAAACCGATAATCCCGCGCCTCACAGGAAGACCGGGCCAACATGTTCTAGGCTCAGCAGCATCCCGAATGCTGCACCGCTCAGGAATGTTGCCATGGAAGAAAAACCGCTGATTGCCTTCAACAGTTCCAAAGCCTTGCTCGACGTGCTGATCCGCGCCGGCTTGATCGCGACCCTGGTGCTGTTCTGCTACGACATTTTCCATCCGTTTCTGAATGTGATGCTGTGGGCGCTGATCCTCGCGGTGACGCTGTATCCGCTGAACCAGAAACTCGGTGCCAAACTGGGCAACCGCTACGGTTGGGCGGCGATTGTGCTGGTATTGCTTGGCCTGGTCATCTTGATGGTGCCGCTGAGCCTGCTCGGCGCATCCGTGGCCGATTCGGTGAAGGCGGGCATGCATACGGTGGAAGCGGGGCAGTTCGAGATTCCGCCGCCACCAGCCAATGTCGCCGACTGGCCGCTGATCGGTGCGCCGTTGTATGGCATCTGGATGCACGCCTCGCAGGATCTGAGCTGGGTGTTCAAGGAGCTCGCGCCGCATCTGACCAGTTGGGGCCGGGTGCTTTTGCATCAGGCCGCCGGCGTCGGCGCAGGCATCGTGGTGTTTGTCGTGGCGCTGATTGTCGCCGGACTGATCATGACCCACGGCGAACGCGGCCATCGCACAGCGGTGGCGATCACCACGCGGATTTCCGGGCCGATGCGTGGCCCGCAGATCGCTCAATTGTGCACCTCGACTATTCGCGCGGTGGCGCAGGGTGTGGTCGGTATCGCTTTTATCCAGATGATCCTGATCGGCGTGGCACTGGTGATCATGGGTGTGCCCGCTGCCGGCATTCTGGCCTTGATGGTGTTGCTGCTGGGCATCATGCAACTGCCGGTGCTGCTGGTTACCGTACCGGTGGTGGTGTTCGTCTTCGCCCATGACGGCGTCGGTCCCGGCACGATCATATTCGCCGTGTGGATGGTGATCGCCGGGCTCTCCGACAACGTGCTCAAGCCGATGCTGCTCGGGCGTGGCGTGGCCGTGCCGATGCCGGTGGTGCTGATTGGCGCGCTGGGCGGCATGGTCACCAGCGGCATCATCGGCCTGTTCACCGGGCCGGTGATTCTGGCGGTCGGTTATGAATTGTTCATCGGCTGGGTCTATCAGCCGGCCGACGTCAGCGAAGTGCTGGACGAAACCTCTCACGACAATCAGCCATAAGGTACGGCAAATGCCTAACAGGCTGATGGTGCTGGCTCCGGGCTCGGCCAGGCACTGGAAGACACCACGACAGCAACGGACGAAGCGGTAGAACTGAAAGTGGTCAACCGCTGCATCATGCTGTTTCGTGCAACCATTCCTGGCGAGGCGCCGACCTCACTCATCGTCGTAGTCCAGCGCCAGACCAGAATTGCCGTACATGCCGAAGCCGATCGAGGAACGCTCATCGAGCTGGTGGCTGATGAAGAAGCTGGAGCCGGGCAGTTACTTCAAGGCGTTGCCACCGTCGTGGCCGGCCTGGTAAATCATGATGCCGCCGGCTTCGGCCTGGAGGCTGGCGAAGAGCAATCCGCCAGCGACCGAACTTCTCATCAGCTTGAACATATGAACTCCTTGAAGCATGCGACCGGGTTCAAGGCTAGCTCGAGCTCGGCGCGGCGTCGGACCGATTGCCGACGCTGCACTGATCAATCGATGCGCGGATGCTGGAGCGCCAGTTCCTTGCGCTTGGCTTCCAGCGCGGCGATTTCGGCATCGATGTCTTCGATTTTCTGTTCGATGTTGTCGTGGTGCTCCTGCAGCAGCTCCTTGGCCTCTTCGAGGTCGGAGGCCGCCGGGGCCGCGCCGCGCAGGGGTTTGTTGGCGGTTTCTTTCATGGTTACGCCGGTGACCAGGCCGACCACGGCGATGACCATCAGGTAGTAGGCGGGCATGTACAGGTCGTTGGTGCTTTCCACCAGCCAGGCCACGGCGGTCGGAGTCAGACCGGCGATCAGCACCGAAACGTTGAAGGCACTGGCCAGGGCGCTGTAGCGGATATGGGTGGGAAACATCGCCGGCAGTGTCGAGGCCATCACGCCGATGAAGAAATTGAGCAGCACCGCGAGAATCAGCAAGCCGCAGAAGATCAGGCCGATACTGCCGCTGTTGATCAGCATGAACGCCGGGATGGCAAAGATGAACAGGCCGATACTGCCGACCACGATGAAGGGTTTGCGGCCGATCTTGTCGCTGATGAAACCGATCATTGGCTGCACGAAAAGCATGCCGACCATGATCGCGATGATGATCAGTACGCCGTGGTTTTCACTGTAATGCAGGTTGTGCGTCAGGTAACTCGGCATGTAGGTGAGCAGCATGTAATAGGTGACGTTGGTCGCCGCGACCACGCCGATGCAGGTCATCAGGCTGCGCCAGTGTTTGGTCGCGACTTCCTTGAACGACACTTTCGGGCCACCGGCGAGGCCTTCGCGGTCGCCTTGTTCGAGTTTTTCCACGTGCTGCTGGAACGCCGGGGTCTCCTCGAGGGCGTGACGCAGATACAGGCCGATCATGCCCAGCGGCAGGGCGAGGAAGAACGGAATCCGCCAGCCCCATTCTTCGAAGCGCTGTTCACCGAGAATCGTCGAAATCACCACCACCACGCCGGCGCCGAAGACAAAACCGGCGATCGAGCCGAAGTCCAGCCAGCTCCCGAGGAAACCGCGCTTGCGGTCCGGGGCGTATTCAGCGACGAAGATCGAGGCACCGGTGTATTCGCCACCGACTGAGAAACCCTGAGCCATCTTCGCCAGCAACAGCAGGATCGGCGCCCAGATGCCGATTGAGGCATAGGAGGGAATGAGACCGATGGCGAAGGTGCTCAGGGACATGATGACGATGGTCGCGGCAAGGACTTTCTGCCGCCCGTATTTGTCGCCGAGTGCACCGAAGAACAGCCCGCCAAGCGGACGAATCAGGAACGGCACGGAGAACGTCGCCAGCGCGGCGATCATTTGCACGCCGGGATCGGCGCCGGGGAAGAAGACCTTGCCGAGCACATAGGCGACAAAGCCGTAAACGCCAAAGTCGAACCATTCCATGGCGTTGCCCAGTGCGGCGGCGGTGATCGCCTTGCGCATCTTGGCGTCGTCGACAATGGTGATGTCTTTCAAACCGATCGGTTTGACAGTGTTCTTGCGTGATTTCATTGCGCTGTTCCCGCTCGCTGATCCAGATTACCGCTGCGATGCCATCTCCATGATGGCGCCGGCTCTTCAGGCTCAGATACATGCAGACACGAAATAATTCACCGATGGCAGGAATTAATTTCCCGCCCGACGCAAGCCCGCTGTATGCCCTGTGGTAGCGAGCCTGCTCCCACAGTGGTTTGATGTTGGGCGGGGATTTAATGCACACCGCCGAGCCCTGTGGGAGTGGGCTTGCTCACGAAGGCGGCGTTACATTCAACATCGCAGTCGCCTGACCCGACGCTTTCGCGAGCAAGCCCGCTCCCACAATTGCAGCGGCGAATCCAATTCTCCTGCCTGACCCAAATCCCTTGTGGGAGTGGGCTTGCTCACGAAGGCGGCGGCACATCCAACATCACAGTCGGCTGACCCGGCGCTTTCGCGAGCAGGCTCGCTCCCACAGTGGCGTGGTGTTGGGCGGGGATTTAATGCACGCCGCCGAGCCCTGTGGGAGTGGGCTTGCCCACGAAGGCGGCAGCACATTCACTACAACTCTTAAAGCGCAGCCTTGACCTGCAAGCCCACCACCAGCGCATTGTCGATGTCCTGGCCGGAAAACGCGCCCGGTTCGATGATGTATTGCAGGTTCGGCCGCAGGGTCAGCCATGGGGTGGCCTGGTAGCCGTAGCCCAATTCAATCAACTGCTCGGCGCTGTCCAGATTCGGGTACGCGCCACCGCTGGCCAGCGCGGCATCCTGCTGTACATCGCGGCTGCGCGGGTTCGGCACGGCGCGGCCATAGCCCAGCGCCAGGGTGTCACGCGGGCGGCCTTCGAACGGTTTGTACAAAACCACGCCAGTGCCGTACCACTTGCTGAACGGCGAAGCCGCTTCACTGGCCGCCGAATACTGACCGAACGCATGCAGACTGCGGCCTTCGGAGGTCGGCGAGCGCCACACCGCCTGATCGATCAGCAGATAATGCCCACCACGACCTGAGACTTCATCGTCACTGCCAATGCGCTTTACGTCGGAGCTGTCGTAGTAATAGCCGACCTTGTACTCGCCCGGCAGCTCGCCGGCGTGCTTGTACACCAGCTCGATCGGGACGACAGTGCCGGTGGTGTGCTTCGGCCCCAGATGCCAGGCGCGGCTGGAATTGCCATTGCTCTCGGGGTCGACGTTGAACGCCGCCACACGCAATTGCCAGGACGGCGACAAATCGTATTTGACCCGCACGCCCAGACGCGCGTTGGGGTAGTTGGTCCAGCCGCTGCCGCCGGACATGTTCAGCGGGTGCCCACAGAAGCCGGCGTTCATGAAGTTGCACAGAATGCCGCTGTCGAGGCCACCGAGGTCGTTGCCCATCGCCATGTAGCCGAGCTTCACATTGAGCGCCGGGGTGAACAGGCTGCGCTCGTAACTCAGTTCAGTCAGGCGCGTGTACAGACCGCCGTAGTTTTCCTGAATCGGCAAGCGGTTGCCGGCCAGATCTTCCGAAGCGCTGTTGCCACGACGGTCGTTGATCGTCAGCTGCACCTTGCCGGCATTGTCGACGCCATAAATCTTGCTCAGATCAAACTGCACGCCGAGCTTGATGTTCTGCGAGTAGCGCGCCGAACGGTGCAGGCCGCCGTCGGCGTTGTAAGCAGTTTCGCCGCTGTAATCGCCAGTGAACTTGATGCCGTCTTCATCGAGTTGATGGCGCAAGCCGCCCCAATCACCGGTGAGGGTGCTGCGGGTCAGCAGATCGGAGTCGCTGGCGGCCAGCGCGGGTAGGGCAGTGGTGCAGCTCAGGCCCAGCAACAGGCCAGTGGAAAGCTTGGTACGAGAAAAGCGAACAGCCGATGACATGTGAATCCTTCCTGCTGAAATCTTTAACGCAATAAAACGGCGACGCGGTGCTTTGGGGCACCGCGCGCTTGGAGGAGGTTGGTCGTGCAGCAGCGAGTTACGGCAGGGCGTAGGCCATTACGTAATCGCCACGATCGGTCGACTGGCGTGCGCCGCCAGCGGTGACGACGATGTACTGCTTGCCGGTTTTCGGCGAAACGTACGTCATCGGGCCGCCCTGGCTGCCGACCGGCAGACGGGCTTTCCAGACTTCTTCGCCATTGCCGCTGTTGAAGGCGCGCAGGTAGAAGTCCTGGGTGCCGGCAATGAAGATCAGGCCGCCCTGGGTCGACAGGGTGCCGCCGAGGGTTGGCAGACCGATCTTGATCGGCAGGTGCATGCGGATGCCGAGTGGACCGGTGTCTTCAACGGTGCCGACCGGAACCTGCCACGCGACTTTCTGGGTCTTCATGTCGATCGCGGTCAAAGTGCCGAACGGAGGCGCCTGGCACGGAATGCCGGCCACCGACAGGAAGCGGTTCTTGTTCACCGCGTATGGCGTGCCTTTGAGCGGCACAGCGCCCATGCCGGTGTTCAGCGCTTCGCCACCGCCAGCGGCCTGGCCTTTGTTTTGCGACGGGATCATCTGGATCCACAGACCCAGGCGCATGTCGTTGACGAAGATGAAACCGTGCACCGGGTCAGTGGAGATGCTGCCCCAGTTCATGCCGCCCAGCGAACCCGGGAAGCTCAGCGATTTGTCAGTACCCGGTGCGGTGTACAGGCCGTCGTAGCGCATGCTCTTGAAGTCGATGCGGCAGAGCAACTGGTCGTACGGCGTGGCGCCCCACATGTCCGATTCGGTCAGGTGCTGCGCACCGATCTGCGGCATGCCCACGGATTTCGGCTGGGTCGGCGAGTACGGCTCGTTGGGGATGTTCGCGGCTTTCACCGGTACTTCTTTGACTTCGGTCAGTGGCTTGCCCGTGGCCCGGTCGAGCACATAGATCTGCCCGGCCTTGGTGCCGATGACCAGCGCCGGAACGCTTTGGCCGTCCTTGTCGAAGTCGATCAGGCTCGGCTGCATCGGCAGGTCGAAGTCCCACAGATCGTTGTGCACGGTCTGGAACACCCAGCGTTCTTCACCGGTGCTGGCGTCCAGCGCGAGGATCGAGGCGCCGTACTTGTGGTCCAGTTCGCTGCGCTCAACACCATAGATGTCGGTGGACGAGCTGCCCATCGGCAGGAACACCGTGTTGGTCGCCGCGTCGTAGGACATCGGCGCCCAGCTGTTCGGCGTGCTGCGCACGTAGGTTTTGCCGTCGGCCGGTGCGTTGCGCTCCTGCGGGTTGCCCGGGTCGAACGCCCAGCGCATGGTGCCCGTGATTACGTCAAAACCGCGAATCACACCGCCGGGCATGTCGCTTTGCACGTTGTCGGCAACACGACCGCCAACCACCACGGTGGTGCCGGCCATCAATGGTGCGGACGACAACTGATAGTAGCTGTCCGGAACATCACCCAGACCGGCCTTCAGATCGACCTGGCCGTTGTTGCCGAAACCCTGGCAGAACTCGCCGGTGTCAGCATCGACCGCGATCAGGCGAGCATCGATGGTGTTGGTCAGCAGACGACGCTGGCAGTTGGCAGCCGGCGCCGGTTTGGCTTCGATGATCAATGAGTTGCTCGGCTGAGCGATGGTCGCAGTGGCGTCGAAATAGGCCATGCCACGGCAGCGCTGCCAGACTTTCGATTGCGCGTTGATCGCGTTCTTCCACAGCTCTTTACCGGTGTCGGCGTCGAGGGCGATCAGATTGTTGTGCGGGGTGCAGATGAAGACTTTGTTGCCGACCTGCAGCGGGGTGAGCTGGTCTTCGGCGCCGTTGCCATCGCTCTCGGCGACGTCACCGGTGTGGTAGGTCCACGCGACTTTCAACTTGTCGACGTTGTTGCGGTTGATCTGATCGAGCGCGGCGAAGCGGCTGCCACCTTCGGTGTTGCCGTAGTGCGCCCAGTCTTTCTGCGCCTTGGCCGGCTCGACCGGAGTCAGGCCCGGGCCAGTGCCAGTCGCGGCAACCGTCGGGTGAGCGACGAACATGTTGCCCGCCGCAACGGCCACACCGACCGCCAACACAGCGGCCACGGCATACGCGCCACGACCGGCCACGCGGCCATTGGCTCGCGCCAGCAGCGGGTAGACCAGAGCGACGACCATACCGATCGCGCTGAACATGAACAGCCGCGAGAACACCGGCCAGAACACCAGCCCGGCGTCAGCGACGGCCCAGATCGCGGTGGCCACGAGAAATGCGCCGAACAGCCAGGCGCCTGCAGTTTTCCTCAGGGCGATCAGCACGCCGGAAACGGTCATCGCCAGACCGCCGATCAGGAAGTACCAGGAACCGCCCAGGCTGACCAGCTTCACACCGCCGGCTGCGAGCGCCAGGCCGAGCAGGGCGATGATCACGCCGAGGCCGACCAGAATGAACGTTGAAACGCCTGAGACGCGTTGACTGTGGTTCACATTGAAAGTCCCGTTTGAATGAAGCGCGGGATTATAGCGGTAACTAACCATTCAGTTAACCGCAGTTTTGCCATGAAAACGTGCACTTCTGTGAATCAAGCGTGGTGCAGGTTGGGCAAAATGCAAGGCGAGACGGTTTTCTCAAGGCTCGAGCAGCAGCGGTCGCCATTCGATCAGGGGTGGTTTTTGCGGCTGAGGTTCTTCCAACGGCGGTGGATCGAATTCAGGGTCCGGGGGCAGTTGTTGATCGTCCTCTGGCATTTATTGCGAAGCCTGATCAACAGTGATCGCCACCTTGCCCTTGGCCCGGCCCTGTTCGACATAGTTCAAGGCGTCAGCTATCTGATCGAACGGGAAGGTGCGATCGATCACGGGTTTGATCACCCCAGCCTCAATCAACGCAGTGATTTTCTGCAACTGAACGCCATCGGCACGCATAAACAGAAACGAATAACCCACCCCGTGTTTGCGTGCTTTACGGCGAATGCCGCTGCTGAGCAGGCGCATGACCAGCCCAAGTGGCCAAGACAAGCCCTGCTCCTGAGCGAACTGCGCAGTCGGCGGCCCGGACAGGGAAATCAGTTGCCCACCCGGTTTCAGCACCTTCAGCGATTTCTCCAGTACGTCGCCGCTGAGGCTGTTGAGCACCACGTCGTAGTCGCGCAGCTCAATGGCAAAATCCTGCTGCTTGTAATCGATCACCACATCAGCGCCCAGCGCCTTGACCCACTCGACATTCGCCCTACTGGTAGTGGTCGCAACAAAAGCGCCAAGGTGTTTGGCCAGTTGAATGGCGAGCGTGCCGACGCCACCGGAGCCGGCGTGTATCAGCACTTTCTGGCCTTTTTGCAGCCCGGCGACTTCGACCAGTGCCTGCCACGCGGTCAACGCCACCAGCGGCATGCAAGCCGCCTCGGTCATAGCGAGATTGGCGGGTTTTAACGCGACCGCTTGTTCGTCGACGGCGATGCGTTCGGCAAACGTGCCGATCCTGTTTTCAGGCGCCCGCGCATAAACCCCATCGCCCGGCTTGAAACGCTTGACCGCCGCACCGGTGCTTATCACCACGCCGGCGACATCGTTGCCCAATATCAAAGGCATTTGATAAGGCAGGATCATCTTGAATTCGCCGCTGCGAATCTTCAGATCCAGCGGGTTGACGCTGCTGGCGTGGACCTGGATCAACACGTCGTGTGCGCCGACCTGCGGTTCCGGGACGTCGCCGATCCGGCCGTTCTGCTTGCCGTAGCGCTCGATGAAAAATGCCTTCATTGCGGATGCTCTTGTCGGTAGAAACCCGCCGGCACAGCGGCGGGTGTGGATGAGGTCAGGCCTGAGTCAGATAACGTTGCGCAACAGCCGACTGGCGAATCTGCCCCAACAGACCCTGCCGCGCGGTTTGCAGGGCATCCCAGCGCTCGCCTTCGTGCAGCGGCGGGATGGTCACGACTTCGCGACGGTCGAAACCGACCAGAGCGGCATCGACCATGTCGCCGACTTCCATGATGTCGCTGAGGGTGTTGATGTCGATGCCGGCGCGGTCCCAGATTTCCGTGCGGGTCGCGGCGGGCAGTACTGCTTGCACGTACACGCCCTGTGGCGACAGTTCCAGGCTCAAGCCCTGGGAGAGGAACAGTACGAACGCCTTGGTCGCGCCATACACCGACATGCCGAACTCCGGCGCCAGGCCCACCACCGAACCGATATTGATGATCGCGCCGTCGCCGGCCTTGGCCAGACGCGGGGCGATAGCACTGGCCAGACGCACCAGCGCCGTGGTGTTGAGCGCGACCAGTTGCGCCACGCTGTCGGTGCTCTGCTCGATGAAGGTCCCGGACTGCGCGGCGCCGGCATTGTTGACGAGGATGCCGATGCGCGCGTCGTCACGCAGACGCGCCTCGACGCTTTGCAGATCGCTGAGACGGGTCAGGTCAGCTTGCAGCACCTCAACATTGACGTTGTGTTCAGCGCGCAAACCGGCGGCAAGGGTGTCCAGACGCGCCTGGTCACGGGCGACCAGCACCAGATCGTGCCCGCGTTGGGCGAAACGTGCGGCGTAGACCGCGCCGATGCCGGAGGAGGCACCAGTGATCAGAACAGTAGGGCGAGTAGTCATGGTGTGGGCTCTTTTTCAGTAAATGACTGATTGCGGGCTTTTAGGATGATGACCGAAATCTAAACTGTCAACAGTTTTGATTATGGCCAACATCTATGTATCATCGGCCCATGATTTTTCAGCGCTGGAGGTATTCAACATGCGCGTATCCAAGGCTCAGGCTCAGGCCAATCGCGAGCACATTGTCGAAACCGCTTCGTTGATGTTCCGCGAGCGCGGCTATGACGGGGTCGGCGTGGCCGACCTGATGGCGGCCGCCGGTTTTACTCACGGTGGTTTCTACAAACACTTCGGTTCCAAGGCCGACCTGATGGCCGAAGCCTCGGCCAATAGCCTGGCGCAATCGACGGCCGCCGCCGAAAGCATGAGCGTGCAGGATTTCATCGATGTGTACGTGTCGCGCGACCATCGCGACGGCCGTTCCACCGGTTGCACCATGGCGGCGCTGTGCGGCGATGCGGCGAGGCAGTCGGGGGATGTGAAAGCGGCGTTCGCTGAAGGCATGGAGCGCACGTTGCAGACGCTCGGCGAGAAATACCCGACGGCAGCGGATGCACCGCAAGGTGAGGGCAGAACCCGGATGATCGACCTGCTGGCCCGTGCGGTCGGGGCGATCATGCTGTCGCGAGCCTGCCCGGACGACTCGGCGCTGGCCGATGAGATTCTGGCGGTGTGTCACGCTGAAATGACCGCATCGTTGCCGGCCATCGAAGAGGCTGAAAAAACCACGCAAGACAGCTGAATCGATCAGCGTCAGCGCTGAAGGGCCCTGTCAAGTGCCGCCAGCAGATCCTCTTCCTCGAAGGGCTTGCACAGGCACTCGAACGCCTGGTAATGCCCGGTTTCGGCCAGCGCTGCCTCGTCCCAATGGGCGGACATGCAGATCACCGGAATCTGTCGCGGCAGCTCGCGCATGACATCGATGCCGGACAGGCCGGGCATGCGCAGGTCCAGCAGCAGGCAGGCGATCTCGGCAAAGTCGCCTTCGGCGAGAAACGCTTCGCCACTGGCAAACACCTGCGCCCGGTAGCCGACCGAACGCAGCAGGTTCGACAGGCTTTTACGCACGGACGCGTCGTCATCGACGATGCAGACGATCGTCGCTCGGTTGCTTTCGGCCGCCGTCGGGCGACCCGCCTGGCCGCTCACGACAGGCTCGATGGGCCAGGCGAAGGCGCAGCGCTGATCAGTCCGTAGAGTTCGACAAGGTTGACCAGCGAGCGGGTCTGCATCTTCGCCATGATGTGTTTGCGATGAACCTTTGCGGTCACTTCACTGGTGCCCAATTGATTGGCGATCTGCTTGTTCGACAGACCGCCGACGATCAGTGGCAGCACCTCGCGCTCTCGCGGCGTCAGTTGCGCTGCCAATTGCCGCACGTGCCTGACCCGTTGCCATTGATTGAACGCGGTCGCCGCGTGTTGACGGGTGCTGCGCAGAATGCCGAGCAGTTCATCGTCATTGAATGGCTTGGTCAGGAACTCCACCGCGCCGGCTTTCATCGCCTGCACCGACATCGGAATCGTGCCGTGGCCGGTCATGAAAATCACCGGCCACGGCTGGCCGCGCTCGTTCAGCGCCGCCTGCAATTGCAGTCCTGTGGTTTCGGGCAGGCTGACGTCGAGCAGCAGGCACGCCGGGCCGCTGCCGATGTCGGCGCCGAGCAGTTCTTCGGCCGACTGGAAGATCCGGTGTTCGATGCCTTCGGCGCGCAACAAGCGGCTCAGCGCGGTGCGCACGCAGGCCTCATCGTCAACAATGAATACCGGCACCGATTGCGCATCGACCGACGGTGGCTGCGCCGCAATCGGCGCCGAGGCCAGGGCGTTGAACATCGGCAATTTGGGTTCGCGGTCTTTCAATAATCGGTAACCTCGACGGGGAACCGTCTGGATGATTTCTTTTTCCCCGAGCAGTTTGCGCAGCGAGGAAATCTGCACTTGCAGATTGTTCTCTTCGACGACGATGTCCGGCCACACCTGATTGATCAGCTCATCTTTGCTGACGATGCGTCCATCGGCCTGCATCAGTACCGAGAGTATTTCGAACGCCCGTCCACCCACGCGCAAGGGACGGCCATCGAGAAAGGCTTCGCGCCGTTCCAGGGAAATCGTGGCTTGGCCAAGTCGGATCATGCAGGCCTCTGCGTCGCGGTGAGAAGGACAGGGCGTGGGCGCCGGGTTATCAGGCTCGTACGCTAGGGGACGGCTTGCCATAAAGCAATTATCCCGAGGGATAAGACGCCGCGCTTTGATAGCGCGAAAATTGCGGCGCGAGGCTCTGGACGGCCATCATGAGGCCGCAGACGGACATCAGCGCAGTGGCTGGTCCTTTGGCAAAAAAACGCTGCGTATACTGCGCCACCAGCCTGAATCCCATTGCCAGCGGTGAATGTGTATGCCCGGCCAGCCATCCTCATCTGCAATGTCCCGCACGGCCGATGCGTCGATGCTCGATGAAACATGGCTGGAAAGTTGCCGTTTCAACCTGCTGCGCCGCGACCATGAGCTGACCTGGTTCAGCCTTGAAGATAGCCGCTCGGGCCAGACCTGGTTCGCCGTGCGCGCACCGATTCAGCGCCCGGCGCTGTGCCAGCGGCTGGAGCGTGATTTTCATTTACGACTGCCTTCGCAGTGGGTGATCAACCCGCTCGCGCTACTTCGTTCGGCGGACGGGCCGGTGCTGATCTATCCGCAATGGGGCGCGCCGCTCGCTGGCCTGATCGACGCCACCGGCTTACCGCTCGGGCGCGTGCTGAATATCGCCGTAGCCGCTGCCAATGCGCTGGCCCACTCTCGCCATCCCGAAACACCGCAAAACCCCGTGGGAGCGAGCCTGCTCGCGAAAGCGCCACTCCAGCCGACATCACCATTGACTGACACACCGCTTTCGCGAGCATGCTCGCTCCCACACGGATCGCTGTTGCCGTGGCATCTGCTGGTCGGCGCCGACGACAGCGTCAGGCTTATGGGCTTTCACACCCAGGAGCAGGAAACCCCGGCGACTGAACTGCCGAGCCTGGAACACTGGCCTTATCTGGCGCCGGAACAGCTACAGCGCGACGGCGTCGATTCCGATGAGCGCAGCGACGTATATACGCTGTCGGCAATCATCTACGAGGCGCTGACCGGGCGCCCACCGCTGATCGCTCGCGACGCCTGGCAATGGTTGCATGTGCACGCCGCCGTCCAGCCATTGTCGCCGGCGCAATACATTCCCGACCTGCCGCAAGGCATTTGTCATGTGCTGCTCAAGGGCCTGGCCAAGGAGCCGGACGCGCGCTATCAAAGCATCGAATCGCTGGCCGCTGATCTGACCTGGTGCCTGCGTCAATGGCAGAAAAAAGGCCAGATCGAAGCGTTCCGCCTCGGTGCTTTCGATGCTCGCGCAACGGCCACGCGCGGCGATGTGCTGTTTGGTCGTGATGACGAACGTCAGCAACTGCTTGAACAGATCCGGCGCGTGCGCAGCGACGGCATCGCTCGCGTGCTGCTGGTTGCCGGCGCACCGGGAGCGGGGAAGTCGACGCTGATCCAGCAAGTCCTGCGTAGCCAGGCACCCGGTTATTGGGCCAGCGGCAAGATCGAACTGCTGCAAAACGACCGGCCGTTTGCGCCACTGGCGCAGATTTTTCATTCTCTGATCAGCCAAGTGTTGACCAAGCCCACGCTGGCCTTGCAGGCCTTGGCCGAGCAACTGCGCGAAACCCTCAAGGGCCGTGGCCGCTTGCTGCTGGACCTGGCGCCGGAAGCCGAACTGCTGATCGGCGCCACCGCCGAATTGCCGAACATGCCGGCGCGCCACGCCCTCGACCGGGTCAATCGGACGTTGCTCGATGCGCTCGAAGTCTTTGCGCAACCGGGGCATCCGCTGCTGCTGTTTATCGACGACTTGCAGTGGGCTGACGACTCGACTCAGGCGTTTCTCAAAGCCTTTATCGCCCGGCCGACGCGGCATTTGCTGCTAGTTCTGGCGTATCGCGAGGGCGAGTTGACGCAGCATCCGGGCGGCTGGCTCGATGACATGCGCAGAGCACCCGCGCTGCCAGTCAGTGACCTTGGATTAGGGCCGCTATCGGTACAGGCCGTCGCGCAACTGATGGCGGTCGAACTCGATGCTGACGTCGACAACCTCGAGGCGCTGGCCCGCGTCGTGCACTTTAAGACCGCCGGCAATCCGTTGTTCGTCAGCCAGGTGGCCCGCGCGCTGGTGGATGAGCGTCTGCTGCATTTCGAGGCGACGACGCGGCGCTGGGTGTGGGATCAGGCCGAGGTAAACGGCCATCGCTACGCCGACAACGTTGCCGAATTGATGGTGCAACGCTTGCAGCGCCTGCCGGCCAGTGCGCGCGAAGTGTTGCGTACAGCGGGTTACATCGGTGGTCGCTGTGAGAAAGTGCTGTTGCAGCGATTGCTGGCAGACGATCCGGCGCAATTGCTGCGTGACGTGGATTATCTGGTCAGCGCCGGATTTCTCCTGCGCGAGCCGGGCCAACTGGTGTTTCCCCACGATCGAGTGCTGGAAGCCGCCGCTGCACTCACGGCGCCCGCCGGGCGTGCCGCCGAACATGCGCGCATCGCTGCCGCCATGCTCGAACTATGCGGCGGGCAACCGCATGCGAAGGTGTTCGATATTGCCAGTCAGATTCAGCGCAGCGACGGCCATGCGCTTTCAGAACCTCGACGCGCCGAATTCATCCAATTATTGGTCGAAGCCGCCGAGCGCGCCCGCGATAGCGCCGCTGTCGAGCAGGCCATGGATTATCTGCGCAGCGCCGAGGTGTTACTCGGCGACAACGGCTGGGCGCAGCAGTACCCGCAGGCCTTCGCTGCGCGTTGGCTGGCAGCCGAATGCGCAATGTTGCTGGCGGATCTGCCCGGCGCGCAACAGCGCCTCGACGACTGCCTGGAATACGCCAATACCGCGCTGGACCGCGCAAAAACCTATCGCCTGCGCGCCAGCCTGCACACCTTGCACTCCGATTATCACGGTGCGATCAGCGAAGCGCTGGACGGCCTTGCCTTGCTCGAAATCGAGCTGCAGCGACAACCATCGCCCGCGCAACTGGGCGAAGCCTTCGAGCGGGTTCGGCAACTGGTCGGCGCGCGACGGATCGCTGAACTGACGGCATTGCCCAAGGCCAACGATCCGCGAATCGAAGTGGCTATGGAGTTGCTGAGCACGCTGATCGCCTCGTTTTTCGTGCAGGACGATATCGCTTTCCTGCACTTGGCGAAGATGGTCGAACTGACCCTCTTGCACGGCACCACACCCAGCAGCGGCTACGGTTTTGCCTGGTATGGCGTGATGATCGCCGACCGTTATGGCGAATATCTGGACGGTGTCGCTTTCGCCGAACTGGCGCTCGATCTGACCGACCTGCACGGCTACGAAGCCGGACGCACCGGCACGCTGGTGGCGCTGGATCAGGTCAGCCCGTGGACCAAATCGATGGCCTACGCCCGGCAGAAAGCTTTCGCAGCGTTCGAGTGCGGTCAGGCTGGCGGTGATCTCGGCATGTCGTGTTACGCCTGCAATCACATCGGTTCCGATCTGCTATTCATGGGCGAGCCGCTGCAAAAGGTGTTGAACGAGCTCGACGTCGGCCTGAGTTGGGTGCGACAGTTTCACTACATCGACATCGAGCGCATTTTGTTGGCGCAACAGGCGTTTGCCAGTGATTTGCGCAGTGGGTGCGAGCCACGTTCGATCGCAGAGCTGGATGCGGTGGAACATGACCGGTTCGGCCCGCTGGATCGCGATCGCGTTTCACAGCCGACACTGTTCTGGATGTGGTTGTACTCAGGCATGTCGGCGTTCTACTTCGGCGATGTGCGTTATGCCCTACGCCGTTTCGAAGAGGCCGAGGCGTTGACGTGGTCGCTGCCGGCGCACATCGATCTGGCCCATTACTACCTGTTCTACAGCCTGGCGCTGGCCAGTCCAGAGGCGCCGGGCTCTGTTGTCGAAAAACTGCAGAAACTGGAACAGCAACGTCAGCGTTTCCTGCCATGGGTCGAACTCAATCCGTCGACTTTCAGCAACCAGCTGCTGTTGATTGAAGGCGCGATGGCCCGCGTGCGCGGCGAAGGGCTGGTCGCCATTCGCTGCTTCGACCAGGCGCAAATCGCGGCGGCCGCTGCCGGGTTTATTCATCAACAGGCGCTGGCCCATGAACAACTGGCTGAGGTCTGCCTGGCCAACGGCCTGGTCTCCGGCACGCATCATCACCTGCGTGTTGCGCGCGACTGCTATGTGCTGTGGGGCGCTGAAGCCAAGGCGCGCCAGCTCGAAGCGCAGCATCCGTTTCTCGCCCACGAGCATTCCCTGGAAGCGGGAACGCCGGTGACGCGGGTGCGCCTTGATCTGGAAGTCGGCATCGAAGCGGCGCGCGCGGTCTCGCAAGAGGTATTGCTCGATCGGTTGGTGGAAACCTTGATGAATCACTTGATGATTCAGGCCGGGGCCGATCGGGGTGCGCTGCTGTTGGTCACCGACGGTGAGTTGCAACTGGCTGCCGCCGCCCACGTCGAGGCGGGCAACGTGCGGGTCAGTCAGGACAACGAGCGTGCGCTTGAGCAGCTCGCGCCGCTTTCGGTGCTCAATTCGACCATGCGCACGCGCGCGCCGCTGGTGCTCGACGATGCCCGCGTCGACTGCCCGCAAGCCTACAGCGCCGACCTGTGCGAGCGGCAGACGCGCTCGCTGATGTGTCTGCCGTTACTCAAGCAAGGCGCGCTGATCGGTCTGGTGTATCTGGAAAACAGCCTGGTACCGAAGCTGTTCAGCGCCGAACGCCTGACCATGCTGGAAATTCTCGCCTCGCAGGCAGCGGTGTCGCTGCAGACCGCGCGGCTGTATGCGCAACTGGTCGAAGACAACCGTTTGCGCGCACAGATGGAAGCCGACTTGCGCAGTTCGCGCGCGGAACTGGCGCGCAACTCGCACCTGAAAATGATGGGCGAACTGTCGGCCTCGATCGCCCATGAAATCAGCCAGCCGCTGCTGGGCATTTCATCGAACGCCTCGGCCAGTTTGCGCTGGCTCAAGCGCGACACGCCGGACCTCGACGAAGCGATTCAGGGGCTAGAGGACATCCGCTCCGACAGCGCCCGGGCCACCGAGATTGTCCAGGCCTTGCGCGCTTTGGCCAAGCAGGCGCCGCTGCAGCGGCTACCGGTATCGATTGACGCTTTGATCGGTGAGGTCATGCAACTGACAGCGAGCGATTTGCACAATCGCCGGGTGAGCCTGCACACGGAACTCAACGCAGCTGACCCGGTGCCGGGGGATCGGGTGCAGATTCAGCAGGTGATTTACAACCTGATCGTCAACGCACTCGAGGCGATGGCTGGGCAGGGCGCGATTGACGGGCGCTTGGTGATCGAGTCGACGATCAGCGATGGGCAGGTCTGCGTGGCTTTTCAGGACAACGGGCCGGGGATCGCCGAGCATCAGCGTGAAGAAATTTTCGATGCGTTCTTCACTACCAAGGGCAGCGGCATGGGCATGGGCCTGGCGATTTGCCGAACGGTGATAGGCGCCCATGGCGGGACGTTGCGGGTGGAGGACAGCGAGGAGGGCGCGCGGATCTGTTTCAGACTGCCGCTTGCGCCGGACGCCAGGATCAAAAACTTCTGACTTATAGCTGAGAGATGTCTGGCAGACCGGGTAAAAAAAAGCCGCGCAAATCGCGGCCAAAAGGGAGGAGTGAACAGAATCCTTGGAAATCCGACTCAGGGTCGCAGTTCCGTCAGGCGCTTGCCTATCGTCGAATTCAGCAACCCATCGCTGAGCTGCCAGACATCCGCATCAACCACCGCTACCCGCGCCCGACACATCGCCTGCCGCCAGATCTTCGGCGGCATTCCCACCAAGCGCCCGAACGTGCGCGTGAAGTGCGAGTGATCGGAGAACCCGCATTCATAAACAATCTCGGTAATCGCCATCGAGGTCAGCAATAGCCCCTTGGCCTTGTCGATCTTCATCTTCAGCATCCATTCCTGCGGCGAACAGCCGGTGACGATCTTGAACGCCCGGGAAAAGTGGCTGCGTGAAAGATTGCAATGTTCGGCAATCTCGCTGACGCGCAGACTGCGGCTCAGATCGTGCAGCATGTAAGCCTTGGCGCGGCGTTCCTGCCAGCCGGACAGCGCGCCCAATGGGCGCGCGATCTGGCTGGAGTGGTCTGACTTCACCGATTGCGGGTTCATGGCGGCTCTCCTGATCGATGGGCAAAGTCTGGCCGCAGGCTTTATTTAAAGTCCTTAAACAAACCTTAAAAGTTATGAATCGCACGTCTCAGGCATGGAACGGATAATCGACGTAACCGCGCTGGTCGCCGCCGAAGAAACTGCTCGGATCCGGCGTGTTCAGTTCAAGCCCATCGTGCAGCCGACGCGGCAGATCCGGGTTGGCCAGGAATGGCCGGCCAAAGGCGATGATGTCGGCGCGATCGGCGTTCAGCGCCTGTTCGGCAGATTCAGCGTCATAACCGCCGGCGAGGATCAGCACGCCGTTCCAGGTCTGGCGCAACTGGGCAATGATCGCGCCCCAGCGCGGGTCGAAGTTTTCGTCCTTGACCGTGCCGACCATGGCCGGCTCGACCAGGTGCAGGTAGGCCAGATTCCACTGGTTGAGCGCCTCGACCAGATAACCGAAGGTCGCTTCAGGCGTGTCATCGCCCATGCCCATAAAGCGGCCCATCGGCGTCAGCCGCACGCCGACGCGCTCGGCACCGACTTCATCAGCCACGGCGGCGACCACTTCGAGCAGAAAGCGCGCACGATTCTCGACGCTGCCGCCATAGGCGTCATCACGCTGGTTGCTGTTGCTGTTGAGAAACTGATCGAGCAGATAACCGTTGCCAGCATGGATTTCCACGCCGTCCATACCTGCGTTCAACGCGTTGCGCGCGGCGCGGCGATAGTCTTCGACGATGTCGGCGATTTCGGCTGTTTTGAGGGCGCGCGGCACCGGCACATCACCCCAAACGCCATTGCCTTGTTCATCGACGATAAAGGTCTTGCCCGGCACTGGCAGGGCGCTCGGCGCCACCGGCAAACCGGCGTCAGGCTGGAAGCTGGGATGCGAGACCCGGCCGACGTGCCACAACTGCATGAAGATCAGGCCGTCAGCCGCGTGCACCGCCGTGCTGACTTCGCGCCAGGCCTGGACTTGCGCATCGGTGTAGATCCCCGGCGTCCACGCATAGCCCTGGCCTTGCTGAGAAATCTGCGTGGCCTCGGTGATGATCAGCGCAGCACTGGCGCGTTGGCGGTAGTACTCGGCGTTCATTGCGGTCGGCACGTCGCCCGGTTGGCCAGCGCGCGAGCGGGTCAAGGGCGCCATCGCCACGCGATGGGCAAGGGTGTAAGGGCCGAGTGCGATGGGTTGAAACAGGCGACGGGTCATGGGTAGCTCCGGATTTCGATGAGTAGGGTTCAAGCGCGGCAGCCAGGTGCCACGCGCTGTGCAGGTAAGTTAACCGGGGGTGGCGGGGCTGATAATCCGTGGCCGGCGCTACGCAGTTTTGCGCGCAACGCAACGGCACCCGCGCTCATCGCTGATGAGCGCGGGTGCCGTTCAGGCAGGTTGGCTGGAACGGGTCAGCGGCAGGTTCAGCCAGCGCCGGCCAGTGGCATTGCTGACCGCGTTGCCGAGGGCAGCAGCCATTGGCCCTTGGACGATTTCGGCTGCACCGAGGAAGGGTTCGCCCGGTTGATCGAGCAGGTGCACATCGACTTTTTTCGGCAATTGCGTGAAGCGCAGAATCGGATAGCCGCTCCAGTCATAGCTGCGAATGCCGCCGGCGTCGTAGGCGACTTGTTCATAGAGTGTCCAGCTCGCCGACTGGACGATGCCGCCCTCGACCTGATTGCGCAGGCCATCGGGGCTGACGATCTGGCCGACGTCGACCGCCGTGACCACATGATCGATGCGAATCTCCCCGGTCTGCGGATGCACCCGCAGTTTCACCGCGAGGGCGCAGTAACCCATGATGTTCTTGTAGCGGGCGAAGGCAAAACCGATCCCAGCACCGGGCTCGTTGCTCTTGTGGGGCCAGCCGATTTCATCACGCACGCGCTCGATCACGGCGCGGGCACGCGGATCGCTCAGATGGGCCAGGCGCAACGCCACGGGATCGAGTCCGGCCTTGATCGCCAACTCATCGATACCCGCCTCGATGGCGAAGATGTTGATGTGCGCTCCGAGCGAGCGCATCGCCGAAGTGCGGAACGGCATGGTGGTGACGAAGTTCATGTTGATCCGCGTCGCGCCCAGCTCGTACAGCGGCACCGCATTCCGATCGCCGTCACCTTCGGGCTGGGCGATTGGCACCGACGGCGCCGAGGCGAAGGGTTTGGCCAATAGACGTGCCGGCAGCAGGCGCCCGGCATTGACGATGCGTTCGTTGTGCGGGGTGGTCCACAGCTCGTAGTTCCAGTCCTGCAGACGGCCCTGACTGAGGCTCGCATCGACTTCGGTAACCATCGCCGAACTGTACGGCTCCCAGAGATTTTCCTGCTCGCGCATCCATTGCACGCGCACCGGCGTGCCCGGCAGGCGCATGGCGATCAGCGCGGCATCGGCGGCGGCATCATCGGCGCCGTTGTGGCCATAACAGCCCGAGCCCTCGGTATGAATGCAGCGCACGCGTTCCGGCGGCAGCCGCAGCATCTCGGCGATGCCGGCGCGCAATGGATAGACGCCCTGGGTGTGGGTCCACACCGTGAGCACGCCATCGTTGAGCCAGGCCACCGCACAGGACGGGCCGATCGAACCGTGCATCAAATATTGCTTGGTCACCCGCGCCTTGAAGCGCGTCTCGGTGGCGCCGCCGGGATTGCCGTTGTTGCTGATCGGATAGCGCTTGGAAGGCAACTGCTTGAGCAAATCGTGAATTCCGGCGGCTTCGGGAATCGCCTCGCCACCACTCCACTTGGCACTCTCGATGCCGCTGCGCATGGCCTTGATCGCTTGCCATTCATCACGGGCGACCACCGCCAGATAGTTGCCGTCGCGGATCACCTTGACCACACCGTTCAACGCTTCGATGGATGCCGTATCGAACGCCTGTAACCTGCAGCCGGGACGCGGCGGGCGAATCACCCGCGCATGCAGCATGCCGGGCAGGCGCATGTCCTGCACGAATGCCGCGCCGCCGCTGACCTTGGCCGGAATATCCAGACGCGGCAGGTTGTGGCCGATCAGTTTGAAGTCGGCCGCCGCCATCGCGGGTGATTGTGCTTTCGCATATTGGTGCACATCGACATGCTTGACCGCGTCGGCATACGCCATGCGTTGCCCGCCCGGGCCTTTGATCACGCCGTCGCGGGTGCTCAGTTGCGCAGCATCGACTTGCCAACTGCGCGCGGCGGCATCGACGAGCATTTCCCGCACCTGCGCAGCGGCGTTGTACAGCGCGGTACCGCTGTCGAAAATACTGTGGCTGCCGGCGGTGTAGCCTTCGTTGGGCGTCAGCGCGGTGTCGGCGGTGAGCAAATTGATCGCGCTGGCCGGCACCTGCAAACGCTCGGCAGCGATTTGCAGCAACGCGGTTTTCACTCCGGTGCCCAGTTCGACCTTGCCGGTGTACACGGTGATGCCGTCGGCGCCGATGCGAATCCACGCGTCCAGGTATGGGTTGGTGCGCAGGCTGCCCGGCAGATCGGGGGCCAGCACTACGGTGCCGAGGGTATCGACTTCGGTATCGGCCAAAACACGCCGCGCTACCGGCACCAGCGTGAAGGCCATAAGCAGCGCGCCGCCGCGCAGGAAGGCCCGGCGGTTGGGGTTCAAGCCGTTAGCTTCGCTCATGTCAGGCTCCCGTTATGCCCGGCCACCTGCTTGATCGCCTCGATGATGCGCAAGTGCGTGCCGCAACGGCACAGATTGCCGGCCATGTGCTCACGAATGGTTTGCTCGTCCGGGTGCGGATCACGTTCGAGCAACGACTGCGCGCGCATCAGCATGCCGGCGATGCAGTAGCCGCACTGCGCGGCCTGCTTGTCGATGAACGCCGCTTGCAACGCGCCGGGTTTCTCAACGCTGCCGAGGCTTTCCACGGTACGGATCTTTTTCCCTTCAAGACCAGCGCAGGGCGTCAGGCAGGCGAACACCGGCTGGTCGTCGACGATCACCGTGCACGCGCCGCACTGGCCCAGGCCGCAGCCGTACTTGGCGCCGTTGAGGTTCAAGTGGTTGCGCAGCGCATACAGCAGTGGCATGTCCGGTTCCAGCTGCAGCGCTTGGGCGGCTCCATTGACGGTGAGAGTGATCTGGCTCATTTCGTCTCCTGACGTAACGCTTCAATAGTGGAAGAAAGGTCGGTCCATGGCTGCTCGGGGCGGGCTTGCTCGCGCAGATACGCGGCGAGGGCGCCGAGCTGGGCGTTGTCGAGGCTGGCGGCGAACGGCGGCATCATCGGTCCGGGTGCGCCGGGAGTGGCGGGCACGCCTTCGAGCACGGTCTTGAGAAAGTTGCGCGAAGTGGCCGCTTGCAGCGCCGAGGTGCTTTGCAGGCCTGGGCGGCCGTCGATTTCGCGCATCGGCGCGGCGGGAGCGTGACATCCGGCGCAGGCGCTGCTGAAGAGCAGGGCGCCGCTGCTGTGATCCGCAGGATCGCTTGGCTTTTTCGGTGTGGTTTCGGTCACTGCCTGCGGGTTTTTCAGGCTTAGCAGGTAGTCGGCAATTACCTCGGCTTCGCTGGCCGGCAAGCGCGCCAGGCTCAGGCTGACTGGGCGCATCGGGCCGGCGGGCGTGCCGTGGCCATCGACCACATCGGCGCGCAGATAGTTGACCAATTGCTCGCGATTCCATGGATTGGCGCGTTGGCCGAGGCCGACCAGGGCCGGCGCTTCCCAACCATCGACGCCGCCGCCTTGCAGGTATTGCGAGGATTTCTCCGCGCCGATCAGGTTCAGCGGTGAATGGCAGCCGGCGCAGTGGCCCGGGCCGTCGACCAGATAGCGTCCGCGATTCCACGCGGCGCTGTGTTCGGCTAGCGGGGTCAGCGGCTCGCCATGCAAAAACAGCAGGTTCCAGAACGACACCAGCGGGCGGATGTTCATCGGAAAGTTCATCTGGTTCTGCCTGGCGGGCGCATGTACGGCGGGGCCGCTCATCAAGTAGGCATAGGCGTCGGCGATGTCCGCTGCGCTCATCCGCCGGTAGTGCACATAGGGAAACGCCGGGTAGAGAAAGTGGCCATCGCGGGCAATGCCCTCGCGCATCGCCCGCTCGAACGCCGGCAGTGACCATTCGCCAATGCCCGTCTGCGCATCCGGGGTGATGTTGGTGCTGTACAGCGTGCCGAACGGCGTCACCAGCGGCAGCCCGCCGGCCAGGTATTCGCCGCCGGGGCGGGTGTGGCACACCGCGCAATCACCGGCTTCGACCACCCGTGCGCCGCGTTGCAACTGCGCAGCATCGAATGACGTCGGGCGTTGGATTGGTGCGATCGCCGGGCGCCACATCAGTACGACGGCGACGATCAGGCCGATCACCGCGAGCACGGCGACGCTGATCCATAGGGTTCTGGATTTGAGCAGATGGCTGTTCATGGTCGGCAGAAAAACGCGGCGGGCAGTGGCAGGACGAGTGCAGTGCGGGTCATGGAAACGCTCCTTGTAGCAGCCGGGAAAGGGCGCCGATGCGGACGTCTGCGCCATGGCCAAAGCGTAGAGAAGACGCTTGCGGCGGAGAATCACCGGCCCGCGCAACAGCGCGTTGCGCCACAAGCAACGTTGCGCGCCACGCATCAGTGCGTTGCCAGTGGCACGGATTCTCGCTGCCGCCGGGCGACCGTAGCCTTGGCAGCACATTCCCGAACTCAACGAGGTGTCACCATGCTTACCGGCAACCCTGCCGTTGCGGCCCCGGCCGAACAGCCTGCTTCACTCTCCGGCCTGATGGTCGCGTTTCTGGCCTTCTGCTGCGGCGCGGTCGTCGCCAACCTGTATTACGCGCAGCCCATCGTCGAACTGATCGCGCCGCAGATTGGCCTGTCCAGCGCCGATGCCAGCCTGATCGTGTCACTGACCCAGTTTGGTTACGCGCTGGGCTTGTTGCTGCTGGTGCCGCTGGCCGACCTCATGGAAAACCGTCGTCTGGTGGTCGGTTTCACCCTCGCCGCCAGCGTCACGCTGCTGTGCGCTGGCCTGACTCATTCGCCGTCGTTGTTCCTGCTTTTGTCATTGCTGATCGGCCTGACCTCGGTGGCGGTGCAGATCCTCGTGCCACTGGCCGCGCATCTGGCGCCGGAAGCCAGCCGTGGCCGCGTCGTCGGCAATATCATGAGCGGCCTGTTACTGGGGATTCTGCTGTCGCGGCCGTTGTCGAGTCTGTTGGTCGAAGTGTTCGGCTGGCGCGGGGTGTTTTACAGCGCGGCGGCACTGATGGCGGTGATCGCGTTGATTACCGCTGTGGCATTGCCGCGTCGGGTGCCGACGCACAAGGCCACTTATGTCGCGTTGATCGGTTCGGTGTTTGCCCTGGCCCGGCGCTTTCCTGTGTTGCGTGAGCGTTCGCTGTATCAGGGCTTGCTGTTCGCCAGTTTCAGCCTGTTCTGGACCCTCGCGCCGATTGAGCTGATGCGTCATCACGGCTTCAGCCAAGCGCAAGTGGCAATCTTCGCTCTGGTCGGTGCAGTGGGTGCCATTGCCGCGCCAATTGCCGGGCGTCTGGCCGACGCCGGACACGGTCGTCGCGGTACCTTGGTGGCGTTGCTGCTGGCGCCGCTGTCGCTGTTGCTCGCCGCGCTGCCGAGCAGTGGTTACGTGTGGCTGGTGGTGTGCGCGGTGCTGCTGGATTTTGCCGTGCAACTGAACATGGTGCTTGGCCAGCGCGAGGTCTACGCCCTCGACCCGCACAGCCGCGCCCGCCTCAATGCGGTGTACATGACCAGCATCTTCGTCGGCGGCGCCCTCGGCTCGCTGGTCGCAAGCCCGCTATACGAACACTTCGGCTGGAACCTCTCGGCCGTCGCCGTGGCGGTGTTGCCGGCGCTGGCGCTGGCGTTGTTCCTGGGGCGCAAGGCTGACCGCAGCTGAATTTCAAGAACGACACAAACCCATTGTGGGAGGGGGCTTGCTCCCGAAAGTGGTGGGGCAGCGCACATTTTTGTCCACTGACGGGACGCCTTCGCGGGCAAGCCCGCTCCCACAGGGATTGCGGGTACACCGGGTGATCGCTGACCCACCACAAACCCACTGTGGAAGGAGGCTTGCACCCGAAAGCGGTGGGGCAGCCGCAGACTTTTCGACTGACGGGGCGCCTTCGCGGGCAAGCCCGCTCCCACAGGAATTGTGGGTACACCGGGTGATTGCTGACCCACCTCAAAACCATTGTGGGAGGGGGCTTGCTCCCGAAAGCGGTGAGGCAGCGCACAGATTTTTCGACTGACGGGACGCCTTCGCGGGCAAGCCCACTCCCACAGGGATTGCGGGTACACCGGGTGATTGCTGACCCACCACAAACCCATTGTGGGAGGGGGCTTGCTCCCGAACGCGGTGGGGCAGCCGCAGATTTTTCGACTGACGGGGTGCCTTCGCGGGCAAGCCCGCTCCTACAGGGATTGCGGGTGCACCGGGTGATTGCTGACCCACCACAAACCCATTGTGGGAGGGGGCTTGCTCCCGAAAGCGGTGGGGCAGCCGCAGATTTTTCGACTGACGGGGCGCCTTCGCGGGCAAGCCCGCTCCCACAGGGATTGTGGGTACACCGGGTGATTGCTGACCCACCACAAACCACTGTGGGAGGGGGCTTGCTCCCGAAAGCGGTGGGGCAGCGCGCATTTTTGTCAACTGACGGGACGCCTTCGCGGGCAAGCCCGCTCCCACAGGGATTGCGGGTACACCGGTTGATCGCTGACCCACCTCAAAACCATTGTGGAAGGGGGCTTGCATCCGAAAGTGGTGGGGCAGCGCACATTTTTGTCAACTGACGGGACGCCTTCGCGGGCAAGCCCGCTCCCACAGGGATTGCGGGTACACCGGGTGATCGCTGACCCACCTCAAAACCATTGTGGGAGGGGGCTTGCTCCCGAAGGTGGTGAGGCAGCGCACAGATTTTTCGACTGACGGGACGCCTTCGCGG